>DATCZB010000203.1:0-6274 GCA_036526155.1 Gammaproteobacteria bacterium | reverse complement strand
GCTGCCTAATCTCTTCTCTATGTGCCTAGAATTCGCTTAGAATCCAAGTACTCTCACTTTTATGCTCACCGGGAGCGAGATGAGAGCTAACTCCCTGAAAAGCGGGTGTAGTTCAATGGTAGAACATCAGCTTCCCAAGCTGATGACGTGGGTTCGATTCCCATCACCCGCTCCACTCACATAAACGCGACCGATTTCGTGCTCTTTGCTCGAGCTGCACTCAAGGTGCCAGCTGCATGACGATGATTGCGCGCCGGAGGGTTCGGCGACGCCTCGCGCACCTCGTTCCGAGCACCATGGTCTCGTGATCGACTCGGCAGGCCTCCCGGCATTTCTCATCGCGTGCGCCGGTTTCACGGCGTTCTTCACGACGAGCTTCGGCATCGGTGGCGGCGTTTTGCTCCTCGCGATCATTGCACAGGTCTTGCCGCCCGAGGTTGTCATCCCGCTGCACGGCATCGTGCAGCTGGGTTCGAATGCGAGCCGTTCCGCGATGTCGTGGCGCAAGATCGACTGGGCGCTGATCGGTCCGTTCGTGCCCGGGGCCGTGGTTGGTGGGCTCCTCGGCAGTTTCGTGCTCGTGACGCTGCCGCCAAGGTATCTGTTCCTTTCTATTGCCGCATTCACGCTATTGCTCTGCTGGGGTCCGCAGCTTCCCTCGATAGCGCTCGGCCGCGTCGCGACGTCGATTATCGGCGCCGTAACGACCTTCCTGACGCTCTTCGTCGGCGCTACGGGGCCCCTCGTTGGCGGATTCATATGGCAGATGCATGCCGATCGATTCCGGACCGTCGCAACTTTCGCAACGGCAATGGTGGTTCAGCATGCGGCCAAGATCGCCGTGTTCCAGAGCGCGGGATTCGATCTTCGTCCCTGGCTATGGCTCGCGCTGTCGATGATCGCGGCCGGCGCCGTCGGTACCTGGATCGGCTTGAAGTTTCTGCGCAGAGTATCCGACCGGCACTTCGGCCGGATCTTCAAGATCCTGCTGACCCTGCTATCGCTGCGGCTGATCTGGGTTGCCATCTGGGGATAAGACGCGCGGGTCACGAAGGCGCCCTGAAGTCAGTTTTATTCTCACCGCCTTGGCGAAGGTTGCACCGTTAACGGTGCCCGGCCTGGCAAGACCCGCCAAATTGAGTCCCGCGACGCTTCAATGCCCGCGCAATATTGCTAGGATTCGCCATGAAAAGCCGGGGCCAGGAGGAGGCGGTCATGGGGCGTATCGTGAAAGTTGTCGGTCTCGTTGCCGGGGCACTGCTGGTGCTGCTGGTGGCGGTGATGATCGGCGTGAGCGTTCTCTTCGATCCGAATGACTACAAGGACCGAATCACCGCGGCTGTCGACGACGCCACCGGGCGCACGCTGACGCTCGAGGGCGACCTGAGCCTGAACCTGTTTCCGCGTCTGAGCATAGGCCTCGGTGCGGCGGAGTTCAGCAACGCCGAGGGTTTCGGTGATGCGCCGTTCGCTCGATTCGAAAGCGCGGAGCTACGAGTCGGTATCCTGCCGTTGCTCTCCCGTCGTCTCGAGATCGACCGCGCGAGTTTGAGCGGCCTCAGACTCAATCTCGCCCGCGACGCCCAGGGCAGGACCAACTGGGACGATCTGAGCGGCGGTGCATCCGCTGGCGCTGCTGCGGATACCGCTGCTGCCGATGAAGGGCAATCTGCCGGCGCTGCCGGGGATCTGGACATCTCGGTCGGCGCAGTCGAGATCGTCGATGCCGAAGTGACCTGGCAGGACGCTTCCGCGGACCAGGACTGGACGCTCAGCAACTTCAACTTTGCCGCGCGTGGATTCGATCCCGGCCGGGCTTTCCCGCTCGAGATCGGATTCGACCTGGCCGGTAACGAAGTCAGCGTGTCGGTCGAAACCGAGATGCGCGCTTCGATAGCACTCGCCGAGAATCAGTATCGACTCGACGACCTGACTGTTGATCTCGAGGGAGAGGGTGAGGGCTGGCCCGGCGGGTCGGGTGAGGTGCATCTCGAGTTCGATAGCTTCGCCGCCGATCTCGACGCGCAGAGGCTCGAGCTCGAGGGACTCGTGCTCGAAATGCTCGGCCTGAGCGTCAGCGGAAACCTCGTCGGTGAGAATTTCATGGATAACCTGAGCCTTGCGGGCGGCATCGAAATCGACGAATTCGAGCCACGCGAGATCATGAGTGTTTTCGACGCCGACATAGAGACGGCGGACCCCGACGTTCTTGGCCGTGCAAGCGCGCGAGCCGAGTTCTACTACGACGCTTCCTCGATGGGTATGCGAGACATGTCGCTCGCGCTCGACGATTCGACGCTGACCGGGGCGGCCGGCCTCGACGGCGAGCGATTCGAATTCGATCTGGTCGTCGATTCGATCGACATCGATCGCTATTTGCCGCCGGCAGCCGAGGGTGAGGCGAGTGAGGATACGGGTTCGGTCGACGAGATCGATTTGCCCATCGACCGGCTGGAGAACTTCTCGGCTGGCGGCAGCCTGGCGCTGAACGAGGCCCGATTTCTCGGCATGGCGTTCTCCGACGCGAATTTCACGCTGGCCGCCGGCAACGGACGGATGACGCTGACCCCCTCAGGCGCACTCTACGGCGGCACATTGGACGGTGAGATCGGAATCGCCGTGCAGGGCGACGCGGCGAGATTCACGCTGCGTTCGAATTTGGCCAATGTCGATATGGCCGGCGTGGGTCGCGACTATCTCAAGACCGAGGCGCTTGCCGGCACGGGCAGCGTCCGTCTGAACCTTGCGTCGTCGGGCACGAAGGTCGGTGAGATCAAGCGTGGTCTCGACGGCACGGCAGCCATCGAAATCGCCGACGGCGCACTGCTCGGTGTCGATATCTGGCACCGGATCATGTCGGTTCGCGCAGCCGTTACCGGCCCCGAGGTCGAGCCGCTCGACGGCCCGGCACAAACGCCATTCGAGCGGATCGCGATCAGTGGTCCCGTGGAAGACGCTGTGATGACGACGGAGGAGTTCAGCGCGATCTTGCCGTTCGCCAGTCTGTCGGGCGAAGGCACGATAGATCTCCTGACGACGGAGCTAGAACTCAGCGTCCGGGCAGGTCTCGTCGATGGCCCGACGCTGCAGCAGGACCCGATCATCGCTGAATACGCCGGCAGCCAGATCCCGCTGACTATCACGGGGACGCTGGATGCACCGCTTGTCCTGCCCGATGTCGGGGCGCTTATGAGCCAGGCGGTGCAGCGTGCCGTCGAGGAAGAAGTCGACGAGGCCGTTGACGAAGCGCGCGAAGATCTACAGGATCGCGCCAGGGAAAGATTACGAGGGTTATTCGACCGGTGACGCCGAGTCCGCGCAGGGGACTTTGTCGGGGTGCGGCAGTCGCAGCCGGTGCGGCCTCCGCCGCGACGATCGACTCGATCGAAGTCGGGCGTGAGGGCAGTATCTACAGCCTGCATGCGGAGACGTTTCTCGAGGCGTCTCCCGAGGCCATTGTCGACGTCCTGCTCGATTATGAGCGCTTCGGCCGAATATCCAGCGTCTACAAGGACTACGGGTACCTCGACCCTCTTCCGGACGGTACGCCGGTGGTGTTCACGCGGATGGAAGGGTGCCTATTGTTCTACTGCAAGAGCATGACGCGGGTCGAGCGGCTCGAGGTCGAGTCGCCCGGTAGCATCCGGACGGTCACCCTGCCCGAGCGCAGCGATTTCAAGCGCAGCATTTCGGAATGGTTGCTCGAGCGCGAAGCGACAGGCACGCGCATGACCTACACGCTCGAAATGGAGCCGGACTTTACAGTGCCGCCCGTCATCGGGCCCTGGTACATCAAACGGATACTCAAGCGCGGTGGCGGTCGCGCGGTGGACCGGATCGAACGGTTGGCCCAGGCCGTCGAGGCGTCAGAATAGGGCGCGCTGCTGGACTCATTCTCGGACAGGCTGCTTCGCTGGCACGCCGTCAGCGGTCGTCACGATCTGCCCTGGCAGATCGACCGCAGTCCCTATCGCGTCTGGGTCTCGGAGATCATGCTGCAACAGACCCAGGTTGCCACCGTGGTGCCTTACTTCGAGCGCTTCGTCGCCCGCTGTCCCGACGTTGCGAGTCTCGCTGCAGGCTCGCTCGACGATGTGCTCGCGCTCTGGTCCGGCCTCGGCTATTACGCGCGAGCCCGGAATCTGCATCGTGCGGCGCAGGTCGTCGTCGAAGAGCTCGACGGGAAAATTCCGGATCAACTCGATGATCTGATGCAGCTGCCCGGAGTCGGCCGGTCGACGGCGGCGGCGATTCTCGCGCTCTCGGCCAACCAGCGCCACGCGATCCTCGACGGCAACGTCAAGCGCGTTCTCGCAAGGTTTCATGCCGTGGCGGGTTTTCCGGGAGAGGCCGCCGTGGCGCGGAAGCTCTGGGCCCATGCGGAACAGCATACGCCGGACATGTCGGTTGCCGATTACACGCAAGCCATCATGGATCTTGGCGCCACAGTTTGCGCTCGCGGCCAACCGCGTTGTGCCGAGTGCCCGGTTGCCGACGACTGCAAAGCCAGGCTCCAGGGCGTTGAGCGCGAGCTGCCGCATCCACGCAAGAAGCGGAAGCGTGCGGCGCGTGAAGTTACGGTGCTTGTGGTGCAGAATGATGCCGGCGACACTTTGCTCGAGCGACGACCGCCGTCGGGCATCTGGGGCGGCCTCTTGAGCTTTCCCGAGCTCCCGAACGGGCAGCAGATCGCCGCTTGGTGCGGGCACAATCTTGGTGCTGCGCCCATATCTGAGGAGAGCCTCGCGAGCGTCGAGCATGCGTTCACGCATTTGGACCTGACGCTCAAGCCTGTCCGACTCAGGGTCGAGCCGCGCGCGGCCGGAGTGATGGATGGCGATCGGTGGCTTTGGTATAAATCGGCGCGGCCGCTGCCGGGAGGCGTCGCGGCCCCGATCGGAAAGATTCTGCGTGAGGTCACGCAGCTGGAGTCATTGAATTGAGTCGAACCGTCAACTGCGTGTTGCTGGGTGTCGAGGCTGAAGGTCTCGTTAAGCCGCCATATCCCGGCGAGCTCGGGCAACGGATTTTTGAGAACGTGTCGAAGCAGGCCTGGCAGCGCTGGCTCGGCCACCAGACCATGCTGATCAACGAATACCGGCTGTCGCCGATCGAGCCTCGGGCGCGTCAGTTCCTCGAGCAGGAGATGGAGAAGTTCTTTTTCGGGGACGGTTCCGAAGCCCCGCCGGACTTCCAGCCCGAATAAATGGGGTCAGACCCCTTTTCGCGAATTGCGAAAAGGGGTCTGACCCCATTTTCTAGCGGTTCATTCGGTTGTCGATCAGGTCCTCGACGACGGAAGGGTCCGCAAGCGTCGAGGTGTCGCCGAGCTCGCCGTAATCATTCGCGGCGACTTTGCGCAGGATGCGTCGCATGATCTTGCCGGAGCGTGTTTTCGGCAGCCCGGGGGCCCACTGAATGAAGTCGGGGCTTGCGATCGGGCCGATTTCCTTGCGGACCCAGTCTCTTAGCTCCTTTCTGAGTTCGTCGGTCGGCTCGACGCCGACGATCAGGGTGACGTAGGCGTAAATGCCCTGACCCTTGATGTCGTGCGGAAATCCGACGACCGCGGCTTCGGCGACGCTCGCATGGGATACGAGCGCGCTTTCGACCTCGGCCGTGCCCATGCGGTGACCCGAGACGTTGATGACATCGTCGACGCGCCCGGTAATCCAGTAGTCGCCATCCGCATCGCGATGGCAGCCATCACCCGAGAAGTACTTGCCCGCGAACTGGCTGAAGTAGGTATCGACGAAGCGCTGGTGGTCGCCGTAAACCGTGCGCATTTGCCCCGGCCAGCTGTCGAGGAAGCAAAGATTGCCGACAGCATCGCCTTCGCGGATGGCCCCCTCGTGGTCGCAGATCGCAGGCCTGATGCCGAAAAACGGCTTGGTTGCACAGCCAGGCTTCAGCGTCGTCGCGCCGGGCAGTGGCGTCAGCAGGATGCCGCCCGTCTCTGTTTGCCACCAGGTGTCAACGATCGGGCAGCGCCCGTCGCCGACGATCTGGTAGTACCACTCCCAGGCCTCCGGATTGATCGGCTCGCCGACGGACCCGAGGACGCGCAGGCTCTTGCGCGAAGTCTTCTTCACGGGCTCGTTACCGTCGCGCATCAGCGCCCGGATCGCAGTCGGAGCGGTATAGAGAATGTTCACGTCGTACTTGTCGACGATTTGCCAGATCCGGCTCGCATCGGGCCAGTTCGGCAGGCCCTCATACATGACGATCGTCGCGCCGTTGGATAGCGGCCCGTACACGATGTAGCTGTGCCCCG
>DATCZB010000202.1:0-3861 GCA_036526155.1 Gammaproteobacteria bacterium | reverse complement strand
TGCTCGGGCGCCGCGCCGCGCTGCCTGCGCTGGACGCCGCGGCGTCGACCCAGGTCCACTTCGACGTCGAACGCCGCAAGGTCGAAAGCATCGCCGCATTTGCGAGCGTGTCGGAGGTACAGCGAAACTCGGCACTGCATTTCCTCGACGAATTGCAGAAGCTTTTCGTGATGCCGGTCCCCGCGATCTTCGTACCTCGAGATGAGACGGTGTACGAGCGAAACCCGGCGATCGAAGGCCCGATGCATGCCTTCGGCTATTCGTACATCGAGGACAAGTTCGGCAGCGAGTCGTTACAGGGACTCCGGCTGCCGAAACACGCGACACAATTCGGTAACGGCAGAATGTTCACTTACGAGGCGCTCAACTTCGTCGACGGCGTGCGAACCGTCAGTGATATTCGGGACTGGCTCGTGGCCGAGCTGGGAGACGTTCCGCTCGAGAATGTCGGCGAATACCTCGCAGCGCTGGAGTCGATCGACGTCGTCCGAAAAAAGAGGAACTGATTTCCCGGTTAAGTAACATCCACGATACACGCGCGCACTTCAAACCCGTAAAAAAGGCGTAGGTTGGGGGCTTGCTCGGCCGGCAAACCCCGGAATCCACCGCCAGACGAGACGGGCGATGTGCAGCGATCGAAAACGGGGAGGGGACGATCCCGGTGCGGACATGAGGACACGATTCATCGAAGCGCTGACGTATCCGCGCATGCTGATGACGGCGCACATCGACGTCGACAACTGCCCGATGCACGGCTACTTCGACAAGACCAGCGACACCTGTCTCGTGTGCGAAAAAGGTGTCGAGTGCCTGTGGCTGAACAAGCATGATGAATTCAGCGTACTCGCCCGCAAACCGATCGAGGCTCTTTTCGAGGCATTCACGTTCAGCATCGACTATCTCGACGCCTACGTGACTCGCGACAACCACAATCCGCGCCGCTGTGCCTGTGAGACCTGCCACTGGCTGCGAGAAGCGCGCCACCTCGTGCGCGAGTACAAACGCCAGGCTTTGCGCTCGTCGCGACACTGAGCCCTTATAAAACTGTCCCATTGACCAGTTTTTCTGCGGCCTGCCCGCTGCTATTTTTATGTCTAATCGCAGTTCAAGGGTTGTTGGGGTTAGCGGGGTTGGACGTTGCTCGAACTGGCGAGTCAGAAAAAACTGCATAAAGTTGTCGTCCTCAATCCGAAAGGTGGATCGGGGAAGACGACTCTCGCCTTTAGCCTGGCCGGGTACCTCGCTTCGACGGGGCGCAAGGTCGGGCTGCTTGACATGGACCGTCAGGGCTCGAGCACGCACTGGCTGAGGAACCGTCCGGATGCGCTGCCGGTAATCCGCGCATTGCCTGCACCGGCGGACGGTTCCGGGGCCGTCGACGTGCCGGACGACGTCGACTGCGTCGTCATCGATGCGCCCGCTGGCCTCGCCGGCGATCAGCTGATCGACTACACCTGCGGGGCGCACGCGATCCTCGTGCCGGTCCTGCCATCCGACCTCGATATCCACGCAGCATCGCGGCTGATCTCCCAGCTCCTGCTGAAAGCCCAGGTGAGCCGTCGTAACGGCCGCCTCGGCATCGTGGCGAATCGCGTCAAGGAACGCACCGTCGCCTACAAACAGCTGCTCAGGTTCCTCGACCGGCTGTCTATCAACCTCGTCGGCGTATTGCGCGACAGCCAGAATTACACGCATGCGGCCGCCAATGGCCGCTGCATCCACGAAATGGCGCCCTCGCAGGTGCGCCGGGACACGGAACAGTGGCAGGCCATTACCGAGTGGCTGGAAGCGCGGCTCGAGCAACCGCTCACCGGGCGCGACTGGCTGCGGCCCGCAGCGCCCGAGAAGCCCCGGCGCCGGCTGCGGCCGGCGGTGGTATTCCCTGCTGCCGCCGCGGCGGTAGGTGCACTGGCCATCGTAATGTGGTTCCTGGCTGCGACGCGGGAGGCGCCGGTCGAGCCGTCACCAGAGCCTGTTTCGCCCCAGGTAGCGTTCAGTTCCACGCCCGTGGAGCCGATCGAGCGGGGCGTGGCGGAACCCCTCCGGCAGCCCGTTGCAGAGGAGCCTGTGCAGCCCTCGGCGACCGAGGCCTTGCAGGAGCGCTGGCAGCTCACGGGTGTGGTCAGTGCGAACGGTACCGATGTCATCATGCTGAGCGATCGTGAAGAACAGCGGACGGTTCGCCTGAGCGGCGACAGCGACCTCGACGGCTGGGCCGTCAAGGAGTCGGGCTCGAACTACGCTGTCCTGGTCCAGGGCGAGGACGAGGTTCGCCTGGTACTGAACGAAGACACCGCTCTGTAAGCCCGGTCATCCAGCCAAAAATTCGTTCGCACCACTCGTCGCCAACTTTTCAAAGGTCCGGCGGTACTTTCTATTGATCTCAGTAGCATCTGGCATCAATTAAATGAGCGATGACCGCAAGTGGCTGTCCGATAGAGCTTTTTCTTCAGAAATTGCTCCGGACACCGCGGAGAGCCATGGAATGATCGGCGCGAGCACGCCCATGAGGGCGCTGTTCGCTGCGTTGCCCCGGATTGCAGCTTCTGACTCACCCCTGTTCATCGGCGGCGAGCGAGGATCCGGCAAGAACCTGCTCGCGTATAGCGTACAGGTGCTGTCGGACCGCGCCTGTGGTCCGTTCGAGACGGTCGATTGCAGGGCGCTGCCGGAGAGGCAGCTGCGCGAGGTGCTGTTCGAATCGATGCGGTCGGCCGGCGAGGGAACCCTGGTATTGAACGAAATTGGGGATCTCTCGGTGGATCTGCAGGCACGCCTGCTGCGCGTTTTGCGGTCCGAAGAAATCGACGTGCGAATCATCTCGACCACCGACACCAACCTGGAGCGAGCGGTGGAAGACGGCCGGTTCCGCGAGGCTTTGTACTACCAGCTCAACGTGCTGAGCATCAAGGTGCCGCCACTTCGGGAGCGTGGCAGGGATGTGCAGCTGCTGGCTGACTTCTTCCTCGGCAAGTTCACCAGTCCCAGCTCGCGCCGGCGCGTTGTTGGCTTCTCCGCGGAGGCGCGACTCGCGATGCAGCAATGGAGTTGGCCCGGGAACGTGCGCGAGCTCGTGAATCGCATCAGGAAGGCGATCGTGACGTGCGAGAAGGGGCCGCTCTACAGCACCGATCTCGGTCTCGACTTCGATCATCGCGTTCACGGCCAGCTGGTCATGACGCTCGACGAGGCCCGCGATGCGGCCGAGCTGAGCGCCCTGCTGACGGCGCTGGCCGCCGCCAACGGCGACATTGCTGCTGCCGCTGAAAAGCTCGAGACGTCGCGCGCGTCGCTCTGCCGCCTGATGCTCAGGCACCGGATCGACGTCACGTCACCACTACTGGTCGTCGACGCCGATCGCTAATCGCTGATCTTCCCCCGCACTGTCCGCAAATGAGCGGCACTTGATCGGCCGATTTTCGCCTATAATTCCAAGTAACAGGTTGGTCGGCCCATCAAGGGGAATGAAATGCCTGTCCAGAAGCTGAAAGACTATCTCGACGAACACGACGTCCAGTATGTCACGATCAGTCACTCGCCAGCCTACACCGCGCAGCGGATCGCAGAACTCACGCGCATCCCGGGTAAGGAACTCGCAAAGACCGTTATCGTCAAGATCGACGGCCAGTATGCGATGGCTGTCCTGCCCGCGTCACGTCGAGTGGATCTCGATCATCTCAAGAGCGCGCTCGGTGCAGACGACGTTGTGCTGGCCTCGGAGGACGAGTTCAAACGCCTGTTCCCGGATTGCGAGCTCGGCGCCATGCCGCCGTTCGGCAATCTCTACGACATGGGCGTGTACGTCGCCGAGCAGCTGACCGAGGACGACGAGATTGCTTTCAACGCGGGCTCGCACACCGA
>DATCZB010000201.1:0-2165 GCA_036526155.1 Gammaproteobacteria bacterium | reverse complement strand
GCCGATGACGATGACGAAGGCGAGTGCCGTCGTGGAAAACTCGAACAACGGCGACCTGCGCGCCACCATGAAGATGCCGGCCGTGACCATCGTTGCCGCGTGGATCAGGGCGGAAATCGGGGTCGGACCTTCCATCGAATCAGGCAGCCAGACATGCAGCGGCGCCTGGGCCGATTTGCCCATCGCGCCGACGAAGAGTCCGATACAGGCGACAGTCAATACGGACCACTGCGAGGCGCCTACGATCGAGATGGTCCGGCCGCTAAGTTCCTCCGCCTGGCCGAACACCTCGATATAGTCGAGCGATCCCGTGAACATTACGATCGTCGCGATGCCGAGCAGGAACCCGAAGTCCCCTACACGGTTCACGAGAAACGCCTTCATGTTCGCAAAGATCGCCGTATCCTTCTTGAACCAGAAGCCGATCAGCAGATAGGAGACGACGCCGACCGCTTCCCAGCCGAAGAACAGCTGCAGGAAATTGTTCGACATGACGAGCATGAGCATCGCGAACGTGAACAGTGAGATATAGCTGAAGAAGCGCTGATACCCGTCGTCGTCGTGCATGTAGCCGATCGTGTAGACGTGGACCGCGAGCGAGACGAAGGTCACGACCGTCATCATGAGCGCCGTCAGATGATCGATCAGGAAGCCCACTTCCATGTGCAGGCCGCCTATCGTGGCCCACCGGTAGACCGTGTCGTTGTAAATGGGGGCCCCATCGAATGCCACGTCCTTCAGGACGACGAGCGACAGCAGAAAAGAGAGCGATACGCCTGCGATCGTGACCCAGTGTGCACCTGCCCTGCCGATCCGACGGCCGAACAGGCCGGACACGATGGCGGCAGCCAGCGGTGCGAGGACGATCGAGAGATATACCTGCTCCATGGCTATCCTTTCAGCGTGTCGAGCTCTTCGACGTCGATGCTCTGGCGGACACGGAACAGCACGACGAGAATTGCCAGCCCGATAGCGGCCTCTGCCGCGGCGACCGTCAATATGAAGAACACGAATACCTGCCCGAGCGTATCGTCCAGCATTCTGGAGAACGCGATGAAATTGAAGTTGACGGAGAGCAGCATGAGCTCGATGCACATCAGCAAGACAATGACGTTCTTGCGGTTGATGAAGATCCCCGCAACGCTGAGGCTGAAGAGGATCGCAGCGAGAACGAGATAATGCGAGACGGTAATCATGGTCGCGTCCTCACTCGGTCTTCTCGGACTCGGCGTCCATCTTCACGAGCTTCACGCGGTCGTCCCTGTTAACGGCGACCTGCCGTGCGACGTCCTGAACCTTGAGCCCGGGCCGCTTCCGCATCGTCAGCGAGATCGCCGCGACGATAGCGAGCAGCAGCACGACCGACGCCAGCTCGAAGGCATAGACGTGCTCGGTATAGAGCACGGCGCCCAGCTCGCGGGTATTGCTGTAGTCCGCGGGATTCGGCTCGGGAACGCTCATGAAAGGCAGGTCCTGGCTTCGGTACCAGATGACATGACCGATCTCGACGATGACCACCAGCGCGACGCCGATACCCAGCGGCATGTAGCGCGTGTAGCCCTTGCGCAGCTGCTCGACGTTGATGTCGAGCATCATGACGACGAACAGGAAGAGCACCATGACGGCGCCGACATAGACGAGCACGAGTACGACGGCCAGAAACTCCGCTTCCATCAGCAGCCACAACATCGCGCTTTCGAAGAAAGCGAGCACGAGAAACAGTGCAGAGTGCACGGGGTTCTTGCTCGTGATGACACCCAGCGCCGCGATGACCAGGACTGCAGCAAAAGCGTAGAAAAGAAGTGTCGTGATCAATTCTCGGTCCCGGGTTTATCGATACGGCGCATCCGCCGCTTTGTCTGCCGCAATCATGTCGGCGTACTTATCGCCAACCGCGAGAAGCTTGTCTTTCGTCATGATGTTCTCGCCGCGCGATTCCATGTGGTATTCGTGAATGCGGGTCTCCACGATCGCGTCGACGGGGCAAGCCTCCTCGCAGAAGCCGCAGTAGATACACTTGAAGAGGTCGATGTCGTAGCGCGAGGTCCGGCGCGTGCCGTCGGGGCCGACTTCCGACTCGATCGTGATCGCGAGCGCCGGGCACACCGCCTCGCAGAGCTTGCAGGCGATGCAGCGCTCCTCGCCATTCGGATAGCGGCGCTGCG
>DATCZB010000200.1:0-4065 GCA_036526155.1 Gammaproteobacteria bacterium | reverse complement strand
CGCTCGACAAAGGCCTCGAAATCGGCGTCGCCCGCCTCACGCGGCGAGAACTGGAGAACCAGCGTATCGCCGGCGCTGAGCGCGACCTGGGACGGGTCCAGGGTTTGACTGGCGGCAATCCCATCCGCCAGCGCATCGATGTCCGCGCCCGGCACGGCCGGAGCGGCCGGGACCGCCGCACCGCCTTGCTGGCCCGCGAGCATGCCGATCACGGCGTCACGCTGAGCGGGAGGAAGCTGGCTCTGCAGCTCGCGGATCAGCGCCTGCTGCTCGGCCGAGGACAGGGAATTGAAGATCTGGACCTGCTCCTGCAGCGGGATCGGGACCTGCGCCGAAACGGACGTTGCAACCGAGAATGTGCCGACCAGCGTGACGCCGAGAACCGCGAGAAAGAGGGACCTAGACACGGGCACGGCGACTTGAGCAAAAAAACCGGACAAACCTGGCCAATTTGGAGCTTTTTTGGTGGCGAAAAGACGCTGAAATATAGCTCATATTCGGCGCGTTGGCTTGACTGATCGTAATCTGATGCTATACAGTAAGTATTCTTTACTACTTTACAGTAACGCACAGATGACGCATGCCGCAAAGATATCGATCAAGGGTCAGGTCACCGTGCCCGCCAAGATTCGTCGCGCGCTCGGCGTGCAGCCAGGCGACGTCCTGATCTGGGACATTGGCGCCAAAGGGCAGGCGACCGTGCGCCGTGCCCGGCCGGTCGATCTCGAGTATCTCGCCGCCGTCAGTGGCACCTTGTCCGAATGGGATACACCGGAAGATGACGCAGCCTTCCGTGACCTGTAAGCCAGGCGACATCGTCAAGGTCCCGTTCCCGTTCACGGATCGGCGCGCGCGCAAGAATCGGCCCGCGCTGGTCCTGTCGAGCCTGCGCTTCGGTGAGCAATCGGGGCACAGCGTCATGGCGATGATCACGACGGCTCGGCATAGTGCCTGGCCGCTCGATGTGCCCATCGCTGATGTCGCCGACGCCGGCCTGCCGACGGACTGCATCGTCCGCATGAAGCTCTTTACGCTCGACCATCGCCTGATCGCCGGACGCCTGGGGACGCTGTCGGCAGCGGATCACGCGAGCGTGCGCGAGGCGCTGGCTGCGCTGCTGTAGCAGCACAGATTGCTGATTGCCGCAGCCTCGAAAGCATGGTGTCCGATCGGGCCCATGCCATACACGGTCTACCCTCCGGGAAACTGCCCGTATGGAGCGGATTTTCGGATTGCGCTACGCTGAGCGCGCCATCGATGATGCCTCCGGAGCCGATCATGTCGACCATTGCAGACGATATTCTTCGCCGCCACTCGTTCTCGGTGCAGGACTATTACCGCATGGCCGAGACCGGGATCCTGCGGGCCGACGCACGCGTCGAGCTCATCGAGGGAGAGATCATCGATATGCCGCCTATCGGAAGTCGGCACGCCGGGACCGTCAACCAGTTGTCGCGAATCTTACAGAAGAGTGTCGGAGAGCGGGCCATCGTCCAGGTTCAAAACCCCGTCCGCCTGAGTGAATCCTCGGAACCGGAACCGGATATTTCACTGCTCTACCCGCGCGCGGATTTCTACAAGTCCGCCCACCCCGCCTCATCCGATGTGCTGTTAATAATCGAAGTCGCCGAGACCACGCTCGCCTATGACCGGTCCGTCAAGGCGCCTTTGTATGCGCGCTACGGGATTCCCGAATACTGGATCATCGACCTCGAGCATGGTCAACTCGAGCGCTACCGGGAGCCGCACGAGCTGACTTACGCGCGCGTCGACCGGCCCGCCGTCGACCGCCCGATTGCGCTCGAGGCGCTGCCGGAGCTGCAACTCGAGATCGGCGCGATCTTCGGCGATTGAACGCCCCGGAACTCGGCGACGACAGGCCTCATAAGCGCCTGAGCCTCTCAATCGCCCCCGCGATCATGACGGGGTCGTCTCCCTTCCGCCTAACGGCATCCGTCAGTTGCCCGGCGAGCCGCTTTCCGAGCTCGACCCCGAACTGATCGAACGAATTGACGTCCCAGATCACGCCCTGCACGAAAACCTTGTGCTCGTAGAGCGCGATGAGCTTGCCGAGCGTTGCCGCGTCGAGCTGTTCGAACAGCAGCAGCGAGCTCGGCCGGTTGCCGCCATAGCTCCGATGCGGATCCGGCGGCTCAACGCCTGAATCAGCGGCCGCAGGGTCGCCGCCGGCCAGCGCCCAGCTTTGCGCCAGGCAATTGGCCGCGGCCAGATCCTGCATGGCCTGCCGCCCGACCATCGACTTCGCCGGCAACAGGAAGTCGGCCGAGACGACGTCGATGCCCTGGTGCAGCAGCTGAAAAAACGAGTGCTGCGCGTTCGAGCCAGGCTCGCCCCAGATGACCGGGCAGGTCGCGCACTCGACGGGCTCGCCGTTCCGGCGCACGGACTTGCCGTTGCTTTCCATCTCGAGCTGCTGCAGATAGGCCGGAAAGCGAGCGAGGTGGTCGTCGTAAGGCAGCACTGCGTGGCTCGGGATGTCGAGGAAATTGCGGTTCCAGATGCCGATCAGCGCGAGCAGCACGGGCAGGTTCTCGTCGAGCATGGCCGTCTCGAAATGCTCGTCGATGTGATGAGCACCGGAGAGCATGGCATCGAAATGCTCCGGCCCGACGGCGAGCGCAATCGTGAGCCCCACGGCCGACCATAGCGAATAGCGCCCCCCGACCCAGTCCCAGATCGTAAAGCGCTTGTCCGGCGCAATGCCGAAAGCGTCCATTGCCTCATGGTTGGTCGAAACGGCCACGCACTGTGCCGCGACCGCCGCCTCGCCGCCATTCTCGAGCAGCCACTCGCGCGCAGCATTGGCGTTCGTCAGCGTCTCGAGCGTGGTGAACGTCTTGGAGCAGATAACGAACAGCGTCGTCTCAGGGTCGGCCTCCGCGAGCGCATGCGCCAGCGCCACACCGTCAATGTTCGATACACAGTGAACCTTGAGCCCTGCGAGCTTCTGCTCTGCGAGCGCCGCGACCGCCATGACGATCCCGAGGTCGGAGCCGCCGATGCCGATATTGACGACCGTGTCGATCGGCCGGCCGGTCGCCCCCCTGAGCTCCCAGGCATGCAGCGCCGCGGCCATCTGCCGCATCTTCTCGCGCTCGGCTTCAACGAGCGGCATGACGTTCTCGCCCTCGACTTCGATCGGCCTGTCAGCAGGACACCTTAGCGCGACGTGCAGCGCGGCCCGGTTCTCGGTGTTGTTGATCGCCCCACCGGCAAACATGCGCGAGATCCAGCCCGGCACGTCCGTTTCCCGGGCCAGGTCGAGCAGCGCCTCGAGTGCTGTCTCATCGAGCCGCTGGCGCGAGAAATCGAGCAACAGCCCCTGGGCCTCGGCCGAGAACCGCTCGAAGCGCATCGGGTTGGATGCGAAGAGATCGGGGATGGATTGCCTGGAGACCGCGTCTGCGGCCTGCTTGAGCCTGCGCCAGGCGTCGGTGTGGGGGCCGTACTTATGCGTGCCGGACACTGGTTCTTCCATATTTTCTAAATTCTCGGGCGTTTCGGGCGGCTAGTCCGCGAGCAGGTCTAAGCATCGAGCAACTCTTCGAGTAAATACAGTGTCTTTTGCGGAAAACGCTCGAGAGGATAATACTTTTCGACGATCGCCTTCGCCGAAGCTGCATCGGTCAGATTCAAATAGCGCAGCAAATATTGAATATCGTCGACATCGTGGAACTCCTCTCCGATTCGCGCCGACAGACATTTCATCGCGAGGAGGTACTCGGCCTCCGCCGTGTAGACGGTCAGATGACTTAAGTCCAGGTAGCGCCGGAAACTTCCCCGATCGCTGAGAAAACCTTTGACGGCATCGTTCAACCAGTTTGCGGGCAGCGCATGGCGCGCGGCGACGCGGGCGGCCGCCGCGCGCAGCTCGTCAGCAGGCTGAAACCAGGCGTCGAGATCCTGGGTGGTCTCCCGCGCCGCGTGCACTAAACACATCACGGCGCCGCCGACGAGATACACATCACCGTGGATATTCTCGCCGGCAAGCTCCCGATTCAGCGCATCGAACAGACGCTCGATGTCGGCAGCGGCCAGCGGCTC
>DATCZB010000199.1:0-7349 GCA_036526155.1 Gammaproteobacteria bacterium | reverse complement strand
GTCAGCCATGAAGTCTTCCCGAAAGCGAGTGTCTGCTGGAAAAGCGAAAGTTTAGGGACTTTTCTGGTGGATGTCTGCCTCATTCGCCGCAAGCTCGTCCCAGAGCGGCGCCCTGCCCGTCTCGGCGCGAATGTGCTCGAGCATGGCGTCGTGCGCGTCGAGCTCGGCATCGTCGGCGGCGATCACGATGAGGTTCAGGTCGGTGCGGTCCACGGCCGCAGCCGCGACAGCCGCGGAACTGACGCTGGTCTGCGGCTCGGCATCGAGCGACAGGCTGACCTGGCCGCCCGTCATGGCCAGATACACCTCGGCCAGGATCCTCGCATCGAGCAGCGCCCCGTGCAGCTCGCGCATCGAGTTGTCCACCTCGTAGCGCCTGGCCAGCGCATCGAGACTGTTGCGCTGGCCCGGATGCATGCGGCGTGCGAGCGAGAGCGTGTCGCGCACCTCGCAGATCTCCCGAATGTCGCTGACCGGGCCCCCGAGACGCTCGAGCTCGGAGTTGATGAAGCCGATATCGAATTCGGCGTTATGGATCACGAGCTCGCTGCCCTCGACGAACGCGATGAACGCTTCGACGACGTCGGCAAAGACCGGTTGCGTCTCGAGGAACGACTCCTCGATCCCGTGCACGGCCAGCGCGCCCGGATCGACCGAGCGCTCCGGGTTGATGTACTGATGAAAGTTGCGGTCCGAATAACGCCGATGCATGAGCTCGACGCAGCCGATCTCGATGACGCGATGCCCCGACGCCGCGTCGAGCCCCGTCGTCTCGGTATCCAGCACAACCTGTCTCATTGACTCATTCTCTCGTCCAGCCCCCTGTTGGCCAGTGTATCGGCAAGCTCATTGCCGGGGTGTCCGGAGTGACCCTTGACCCAGTGCCAGCTTACATCGTGTGACTCCGTCAGCGCCGCAAGACGCTGCCAGAGGTCCTGATTCTTGACCGGCTTCCTGCCGGCCGTGCGCCAGCCGCGCCGAATCCAGCTCGGCAGCCACTCGGTGATGCCGCTCCTGACGTAGGTCGAATCGGTATAGAGCTCGACCTTGCACGGCCCCTTGAGCGCCGCAAGCGCCTCGATCGCCGCGGTCAGCTCCATGCGATTGTTCGTCGTCTCGGGCTCGCCGCCGAAGAGCTGCCGCTCGTGCCGACCCGAGCGCAGGACGACACCCCAGCCCCCGGGCCCGGGATTGCCGCGACAGGCGCCGTCGGTATACGCGACGACGTGCTTCATCCGTCGGACGCGCGTCGTGAAACCCGCGTCGACGGCTCGACCAGCCCGCCAACCGCACGCAGCCGCGGCCGCTGCCAGGCGGGCCTGATCGGCGTCAGGTGAACGGTGCGTTTGCGCGCCACCGTCAGGTAGCAACCGGCGAGCATCGGCAGCCAGCGCCTGGCCCAGCGCTCACGCGGGAAACGCCCGAACCGCCTGACCTGCTCGAACGGCAGTGTATGGCAATACGAGATGGCCGGATCGACGTCGAAACTCAGAAGCTCGAGCCAGTCATGGAGTCTGCGCTCACGAATCAGATGCCGGCTGCCGGCCGGGTAGCCACCGCGCGCCAGAAGGTGCCGGAGCCCCCACAATCCCGTCGGCGAGAAGCCGAGCACAATCAGGCAGCCGTCCGGCCGGAGGACGCGCGCAGCCTCGCGGAGCACGGCATGCGGGGACTCGGTGCGCTCGAGTGTGTGCGGCAGAAAAATCGCATCGACCGTGTCCGACCCGATGGCGAGCTGATCGAGACGGCAGACGAGATCGGGATCACCGTCGGCAGACTGGTCGAGGATCGCGACCCGCTGGGTCCGGGCATGGCGCAGAATCGCGTCGGTCGCGCCCCAGATACCGATCTGGAGCAACTCCTCACCGAAAACGCGATCGAGAATGCGGCGCACGAGCCGCTGCTCGGTACTGAGGCAGCGGCGACCCAGCGGCGTCGCCAACCAGTTCGTCGGCTGCATGCCCGCATTGTAGGCCCCGGGCCGCGTTTTCTCCACGGATCCCGCCGTGAACGGAATCCTTGCAGTGCCCGAACTCTTGAGTAGCATTAGCGCTGACTACCTGATCCGAAGATGACGACCCGATATGGGAACCAGATCACGTTTCGGCGCGGCCGCGACCCACCTTCTGCTCGCGACGCTCGCGCTTGCCGGCTGCGCTGTGGCGCCGCCGGAACCTGTTGTGCCCGTTGTGGAAGAAACACCGGAACCGGCACCGCCGCCCGTTCCGGTCGAGACCATCGACGTGGCGCCCTCGAGAGTCGCCATGGGCGGCGCGGAGACTGAGGTCATCGCAACACCGCCGGCCGATCTGGTGGCAAGGCTGCGACAAAGCTTCACGCTACCAAAAAGCAACGACACATCGGTCGAGCGTGAGTTTGCCTGGTACGCCAGCCACCCCGATTACATCGATCGCGTCTTCACCCGCGGCAGCCGCTACCTGCACCACATCGCCGAGCAACTTCAGGCGCGCGGCATGCCGGCCGATCTCGCGCTGCTGCCGATCGTCGAGAGCGCCTTCGACCCGTTCGCCTATTCCCGCGGCCGCGCGTCGGGTCTCTGGCAGATCATCCCCGGGACCGGGGACATGCTCGGCCTCAAGCAGAACTGGTGGTACGACGGGCGTCGCGACGTCGTCGATTCGACGCGCGCGGCGCTCGATTACCTCGAGCATCTGCACGACCGGTTCGAGGGCGACTGGCTGCTGGCCGTCGCCGGCTACAACTCGGGCGAGGGCCATGTCGCGAGAGTCATCGCGAACGCGAAACGCGAGGGCCGGCCGACCGACTTTTTCAGCATCCGCCGCGACCTGCGGTCGGAAACCGCAGCTTACGTGCCGAAGCTGCTCGCCATTCGGGATCTGGTCGCGAATGCCGACGCGCATGGCGTCGACATTCCCGAGATCGAGAACGCGCCGTATTTCGCCGCCGTCCCGACCGCCGGCCAGATCGACGTGGCGCTCGCCGCGGAGCTTGCCGGCATCAGCATCGACGACCTGTACCAGCTCAACCCGGGCATCAACCGCTGGGCGACGGATCCGGACGGCCCGCATCGGTTGCTCGTGCCCGTCGCGAAAGCGGCGGAGGTCAACGCCGCGCTCAGATCACTCGAGGACAGCCAGCGCGTGCGCTGGACCCGGCACCGCATCAACCGCGGCGAGACGCTGAGCCAGATCGCCGAGAACTACGAAACGACGACCTCGGTGCTGCAGGAGGTCAACGGCCTGGCCGGCAACGTCATCCGCGCCGGCGACCATCTGATGATCCCGCACGCATCGGCCGAGTCCGGCCGCTATTCGCTGAGCCTCGAGTCGCGCACGTCGCGCCAGCAGAATCGCGAGCGCGACGGCAACCGGATCGACTACCGCGTCGCGGCCGGCGATTCACTCTGGTCGATCGCGCAGCGGTTCGACGTCACCACCGGGGCGCTCGCGAGCTGGAACGCCATGGCGCCCGGCGACGTCCTTTCGGTCGGCCGGACGCTGGTCGTCTGGACCGACGATCCGATCGCCGTTGCGCGCGCGAGCCTCGAAGGGCCGTCGGCCGTCCGCCGGGTCAATTACGTCGTCCGCCGCGGCGACTCGCTGTCGTCCATCGCGCGGCGCTTTCGCGTGACGCTGCCGGAGGTGCTCGAGTGGAACGGGATCTCTCCGGATCGCTATCTGCAGCCCGGGCAGTCGCTCGTGCTCTATGTGGACGTCACCGAGCAAAGCACCTAAGCTTCGCCACTCTTTTCGTCCGGGGTCGGGCATGAGTTTTCTCGCAGGTAAACGTGCCGTCATCATCGGCCTCGCCAGCAATCGTTCGATTGCCTGGGGCATCGCCAGGGCGATGCACGAGCAAGGCGCCGAGCTCGCGTTCAGTTACCAGACCGAAAAGCTCGAGCCCCGCGTCACAAAGATGGCGGCCGAGTTCGGCAGCAACATCGTGCTGCCGCTCGATGTCGCCGAGGATACCCAGATCGATGCGTTCTTCGACGGCATCAGTCAGCACTGGGACGGATTCGACATCCTGGTTCACTCGGTCGCGTTTGCCCCGGCCGACCAGCTCGAGGGGCGCTACATCGATGCGGTCAACCGCGACGGCTTTCGGGTCGCCCACGACATCTCGAGCTACAGCCTCGCCGCACTCGCCAAGAAGGCCGAGCCCGCGATGCAGGACCGTGCGGGGTCGATCCTGACGCTGAGCTACCTCGGCGCGGTTCGCGCGCTGCCGAGCTACAACGTCATGGGCCTCGCCAAGGCCAGCCTCGAAGCCAACGTCCGCTTTCTCGCAGTCGACCTGGGCCCTGCCAACATTCGCGTCAACGCGATCTCGGCCGGCCCGATCCGGACCCTCGCCGCATCGGGCGTCAAGGGTCTGCGGCAGATGATCGCCAAGGTCAGCGAGGCTTCGCCGCTCAAGCGCAACGTCACCACCGAGGACGTCGGCAACACGGCCGCCTTCCTCTGCTCCGATCTCGCTGCCGGCATCACCGGCCAGACGATCTACGTCGATGCCGGCTACAACATCGTCGGCATGTCGCTCGACGACGAGGGCTAGCCAGGCCGTAATCGCCACGTGCCTTTGCGGCACGACAGGACCAGTGGGCGACAGACATCGTTATGTTGGCGCCGCACATTCCCGCGCGCTGGCAACTCGAAAGCAGCCGACCTATCTCGGGTGCGCCAGGCGCAACACGGCAACGGGTGTCACCCGTGCGGTAGCAGAAGTCAGAACTGAGGCTCGAGCACCTCGTCCGGCACGCGGACGTTGGCTTCGCCGCGCGCCGCAGCCGCATAGGCATTGATCTCCATTGCTGCGGTGCTCTGGGCCAGGTCCTGCTGGCCGAGCTCGCGATCGGCGACCGGAATATCTTCCGGGTAGCCCGGCTCGGCGCGGATGAACAGCGCCACGGCCTCGTCGCCGTTGCCTGCGGCCGTGCGCAGGATCTCGGGTTGCTCGAGGGCTGTTTTCGGTTGCGCATAAATCATCGCGGCGACAGCCGCGGGCGCATCCGTCGTATTGCGATCGATCCAGCGCGGCGCATTCCACGTCGCCCCGTGCTCGGCCGCAAGGGCTTCGGCCACCGCAAGCAGGTCACCGGACTCGTCGGCATTGAGTGCGTCGAGGTAGGCCGTTGCCGCTTCCGCCGCCAGCCGCTCCGCCGCCTCGCGCGCAAGAATCGAGCGAATCTCCTCGGCAACGTCCTCGAACGGCCGCGGCTCGGGCAGGTAGTGCGCGCTGACGCGAATGATCGCGACGCGCTCGTCGCTGAGCTCGATCAGGTCGCTGTTTTCCTGGGTGGCGATCGCCGTCTCGTCGAACGCCAGCGCGATCACGGGCGTGGGGTCGACAAAACGATCCGTGTTGCCGCTGCGAGTCAGCCGCTCGATCGTCTCGAGCTCGAGACCGAAAGCCTCGGCAACGCTCGCGAGATCGTCCCGCGCATCGTAGGCATCGTTGGCCAGATCGTTCGCCTGCTCGTAAAAGACCGTGTACGCCGCTTCGCTTGCCAGCTCGTCCTGGATCTGGTCGCGAATCGCCTCGAACGGCTGCGGGTCGCTGGCCCGAACCTGTTCGAGCCTCAGGATGTGCAATCCGAATTCGGTCTCAACGGGCCCTTCGGTGGTGCCAGGCGCCATGGCGAACAGCGCATCCTCGAACGGCCCCTCGAGCACGCCCAGGGCCATCCAGCCGAGCTCGCCGCCAAGATTGCGCGTGCCGACATCGTCCGACACTTCCGCCGCCAGCGCCGCGAAATCCTCGCCGGCCTCGAGTCGCGCCAGAACGGCTTCGGCCTCGGCTTCGGCAGCGACGTAATCGTCGCCCTCGGGCTCGATCAGGATGTGCCTGACGAAGCGCTCCTCGCTGACAGCGTAGCGCTCGATCTCGGCATCGTAGTAAGCGCGCAGCTCTTCCTCGGTAATCTCGATCGTCTCGGCAATGCTCGCGAGATCGAGCTCGACCAGCTCGATGTCAACGGCCTCCTCCGTCATGAACAGATCGGCGTTCAGTGCGTGGTACTCGGCGACCTCGGCATCGTCGATTTCGACCTGGTCGAGAAACTCGACGGCGACGAAATGCGCGTAGGCAATTTCCCGTCGCTCGAACAGCAATTCGATGTTGCGGCGAAACTCGGCCGGCGTCACGAACGAGGAATTGACGAGGCCGTTCTGCCACTCGATAAGCGACAAGAGGTCGCGCTGCTGCGCCTCGTACCCGGCCGGCGTCAGCCCTTCCTGGGCCAGCAGCGACATGTAGATATCCTGCGAGAACCGCCCGCCCGCCTGAAACGTCGGATCGTTGCGCAGCGCCTCGGCGACCTGCGCGTCTGAAATCCTGAAGCCCGCATCGACGATGCGCTGGCGCAGGACCTCGCGCATGACGAGTTCCTCGACCACGGAGCGGCGGATCTCCACCTGCATGTCGGTGGTCAGCTCGTCGAGCAGCAGCTGCTGAATCCGGTTCTGCTCCTGGCGCAGGCGGCGGTCGAAATCGTTAACGGAGATCGTCTCGCCGTTGACCCTGGCAGCGAACGAGAGCTGGGTGATGCTGAAGTCGATACCGAAGAACACGAAAGTGACGGCGATCAGAGAAAGGATTCCGATCGCAACGAACCGGCCGATGGATTCTCGAAAAATGTGCAGCATGTCGAACCGCCAATCTCGTATGGCTCATATCAAAAGGGCAGATTCATCTTCCGGCCTGAACCGGAACGATAAATCTGCCCTTGCTGATCAGAATGTTTGGCGGAGTGGACGGGACTCGAACCCGCGACCCCCGGCGTGACAGGCCGGTATTCTAACCAGCTGAACTACCACTCCGGCTCTAACTCTGGTGGGTGCTGAGGGGATCGAACCCCCGACCTTCGCGGTGTAAACGCGACGCTCTCCCAGCTGAGCTAAGCACCCCAGCGCACCCGTGGGCAGAGCCTGTCAGTTTACGGCGTCCTTCAAAGCCTTGCCAGCTTTGAAACCAGGAACATTGCTCGCCGCAATCTGAATGGTCTCGCCCGTTCGCGGGTTGCGACCGGCGCGTGCTGCCCGATGCTTGACGCTGAATGTGCCGAAGCCGACGACCGAAACCTGCTGGCCCTTGCTCAGCGCTGAAGAAATGGAATCGACGACCGCGTCGACAGCCCTCCCTGCGTCCGCTTTGGAGAGATTCGCTTCTGCCGCGACCGCATCAATGAGTTCCGCTTTGTTCATTCCTGTCCCTTGTAAGATTGACTGTTGATCCCCAGGCGCACCAGGCGCCTAACCCCGAAAAGTAAGTGGCAAAGAATACGTGAGCGCCGCAACCTTATACCAAGCGCGATTTTCCGCTGTCAATCGAATTGCCGCTTGACTAGTGCGGCCTTGTCGGCTTGC
>DATCZB010000198.1:0-3793 GCA_036526155.1 Gammaproteobacteria bacterium | reverse complement strand
GAGATTCAGCCAGCGTTGAGCGCCGCCGCCGACGTCGCCTGCAACCATGACCATGATCAGCAGCACGAGCACGCCGAGATAGGCCCAGGGCGTCCAGAACCTCAGGTAACGGGGCTGAATCTGGGCCAGCACAAAGAACGCAAAGAAGCCGGCGCCGAGCCGCACGCCTTGCCGGAGCATCGCGCTGCTCGACTCGCCTGCTGCGCTGTAAAGGACGACGAGGCCGAGGCCCACGACGCAGAAAATCGTCAACAGCAGCGGATAGTCGACGGCAATCGACAGTGGGCGCTTGCCTCGCGGCCAGCCCTTGCCTGCCCCGTCAAAGCCTAACGCGCTGAGCGACATACTCGTTGCCCCCGAAAAAGGTGTCGAGAATCGTGCGCGCGACCGGCGCAGCCGTCCTGCCGCCGCCGCCGTTATTCTCGACGACAACGGCAATCGCGATCTCGGGGTTCTCGACCGGTGCGAAGGCGATGAAGAGCCCGTTATCGCGGAACCTCTCCTCGACAGCCTCCTCGTCGTACTCCTCGTCCTGCGCGACGCCGACGACCTGCGCCGTGCCGGTTTTGCCGCCAACGGTGAAACTCGTGCCGTTCATCGACGACAACGCCGTGCCGCGCGCCTCCGACGTCACGCCGAGCATCGCATCCCGGATGGCTTGCCAGTGCGTCGGATCAACATCCTCGACCGAAGCGAGCCGAGTCGCCTCCGCCGCGACCAGTAGCCCCGTCTTCGCGTCTTCTGTGGACACCAGCAGCTGCGGCTGAAACCGCAAGCCCTCGACGGCGAGCGTCGCAGTGGCATGGGCCAGCTGCAGCGGCGTCACCTCGGTGTAGCCCTGGCCGATTCCAGTGCTGACCGTCTCACCCTGATACCAGCTCTGCTGCTCGCGGTCCGAAAAGTAGTCACGCTTCCATTGCCGCGACGGCATGAGTCCCTCACCCTCACCGGAAATATCGATGCCCGTGGCAGCGCCGAAGCCGAACGACTTCATGAACTGCTCCATACGATCGATTCCGAGCTCGACGGCCAGGCCATAGAAATAGACGTTGCAGGAACGCACGATCGCCGTGTGCAGCGACATTTCGCCGTGGTTCCCGCCCGGACCCTCGCGATAAACGCGCGAGCTGCCGGGCAGGCGAAACTCGCCAAAGCAGATGTGGTCCTCGGCTACGTGCTCGGCCTCGTAGTGCAGGCCGGCCAGGCCGTAGAACGGCTTGACCGTCGAGCCCGGCGGATAACGTCCGGCCAGCGCGCGATTGAACAGCGGCAGATCGGGATCGGTATTGAGCTCGACGAACTCGTCGCCGCTCAAGCCGCGGGCGAAAAGGTTCGGGTCGAAGGCCGGCGTGCTGACGAGCGTCAGCACTTCGCCGTTGCGCGGGTCGATCGCAACCGCCGCGCCGCGAACCTCGCTCAGCGCCTCGTAAGCGGCAAGCTGCAGCTCGACGTCGAGCGTCAGATGCACATGGCGCCCGGGCTCAGGCAACCGCTCCTCGAGCCCGGCATCGGGATTGCTCGACGCATCGAAGATGATTCTGCCCTGAGCGTTCGCGACCTGCTGCCGGTAGCCGGCGCCACCATGCAACTGGTCCTCGTAGGCCCGCTCGACGCCGGTCTTGCCGATCTGGAACGTGCCGGCGTAATCGGCACGATCGATGCCTGCGAGGTCGCTGGCGCTGATGCTGCCGACATAGCCTACGGCATGCGCGGCCGCAGGGCCGTAGCGGTAATAACGAATCAGGCCTTCCTGCACGTTGATGCCCGGAAAGTGATGCCGCCTGACGGCGAAGGTTGCGGCCTGCACCTCGGACAGGTTGGCCAGCGTCACGGGCTCGAACCGGCGATGCGACCGCACCAGGTCGATCAGCGCGTCGCGATCGGCGGGGTCGAGCAGGCCCAGCGCCTCGAGCTGCCCGAACATGACGTCGAGATCCTCGATCTGCTCGGGAATCGCCACGAGCTGCCAGGTCGGCACGTTCTCGGCCAGGATCCGTCCCTTGCGGTCGTAAACGAGCCCTCGCGCCGGCGCCAGCGATTCGATGCGAATCTGGTTGCCCTGCGCCATCTCGTTGAAGCGCTGGTAATCGACCACCTGCAGATGCACCAGACGCCAGATCAGGACGCCGGTCAGCGCGAGGACAACGGCGGCGGCGCCGATGATCCGGGACAGGAACAGGCGTTGTTCCTTCCAGGGGTCCTTGAGTTGCCCGGTTCTGACGCTCATCGCGCGCGCCTAGATCCTGACCTCGGCCGCCTGGCGACCTCGCTCGGCGCCGACCGACACGAAGAGCCACAAAATCCCGCCGGTCACGACGGGGCCCCAGCGCTCGACCAGCGCGACTTCACGCCCGGCGAAGCCGTCGATGACCAGCAGCACGAGCTCGTAAAGCGCGAGCAACAGGATGACAATCGTCGCCACCTGCGAAGCCGGGAAGGCGCGCACCCGAAGGTAAAGCCGCTGACTCAGGTAAACGATGACCAGCAGCGCCAGCGCGTGCTGTCCGAGCAGGGAGCCCGTCAGCGCATCGAGCACGATGCCGAGCAACAGTGCCTTCAGGAGCCCATAGCGCCTCGGCTGAATCAGCGTCCAGTAGAGCAGCGCCACGGCGACCCAGTCGGGCCGGAAAGGAGAAACGACACCCGGCAGCGGAATGACGGCAAGAACCAGCGCGCCGAAAATGGTCAGCGCGGGCATGAGCCAGGACCGACTGGCGCGGGCGCTCACCGGAGCTCCCCTGCCGCCGGCGTCGCATCGGCCACCTCGGCAAATACCTCGTTCCAGACCAGGAGCACCTCCTGGTCGCGGTCGAGCTGCGAGACGGGCCTGGCCGTCACGAAGGCAAAGTTCTGATCGGGACGCTGGACGAATTCCTCGATAATCGCGACCGGCCGTCCCGACGGGAATATGCCGCCCAGGCCCGACGTCACGAGCCGGTCGCCGGGCCGCACGTCGGCACTGTTGGTCAGATACGGCAGGCGCAGGACGCGGCTGTCGCCGGTTCCGTCGGCGAATGTCCGCTCACCGGTGCGCTCGATCGCGACCGGAATCCTGTGATCCGGGTCCGTGATGAATAAAGCCTGAGACGTTCTCGACGACACCGACTCGACCTGGCCGATGACGCCGTCGGCATCGAGCAGCGGCTGACCGACATAGACCTCGTCGGTCGATCCGCGATTGATGATGAAGCGAGAGGGGTAAGGATCGAGATCGACGGACAGAATTTCCGCGATCATGACGCGATCCTCGTTGAGCTCCTCGTACGAATCGAGCAGCTGCCGCAACCGCGCATTCTCCATCTCGAGCGAGGTCAGGCTTTGCAGGCGATAGCTCGCGATGACGAGCTGCTCCTTGAGCTCCTCGTTCTCGCGCAAAAGCTCCCGCCGATCGGCGACGGCATCGCCGGCCCATTGCCAGGCCGTAAACGGAAAATCGACCGCAACCTGGATCGGGTAGACGGCCAGCGACAGAAGCTCGCGGACTCGCGACAAATGGTTGTACCGATGATCGACAACAATCAGGATCAGGCAGAGAACGGCAAGCATGATGAAGCGGGCACCGGGCGGGAACTCGCCCCTCCCCGGTTTGCCGGCCATTTGTCCGGGCCCACTCATTCTATATAGCTCCTTCTATATAGCTCCGTTCAGCCGGTCCCGCGCGCGGTTAGTCGACCGAGAACGCCGACGGCCCGAACTCGTCGAGCAACTCGAGGACCCGTCCGCCGCCACGCGCGACGCAGGTCAGCGGATCCTCGGCCACCACAACGGGCAAGCCCGTCTCCTCGGTCAAGAG
>DATCZB010000197.1:0-5270 GCA_036526155.1 Gammaproteobacteria bacterium | reverse complement strand
AGCTCCTGTTCGACCTTGCCGTCGCCAGGCAGACGATTCACTTCCTGCGCCACGGTCGCTTCGTCTGATGCGGCTGACCGCGACATTGACGCGGAACGGTCTCCTTTTCTCGTTGCTGATTCTCGGCCTGGTGCTTTGGGGATTCTGGCGCACCTATTTCTCGAATCCGCTGCAGCTCGAAGGTCTCTACCTGCACCTGCACGGGGCCGGCATGACGCTCTGGTGCGTCCTGCTCGTGGTGCAGCTGAGCCTGATCCGGTGGCGCCAGCCACGCATTCACAGGCTGATCGGCACGACGGCATTCGTGCTCGTGCCGCTGAACGTGATCCTGATGCTTGCCGTTGTGCAAATCGGGCTACCGACATTCGACGAGCTTTACGACCAGGGAGCGCTCAACGCGACCGGCTATTTCTTTGTCACGATTCGCTTCATCGAGGCCATTCTTTTTGGCGTCTTTTTCGGTTATGCGATGGTCCATCGCAAGACGCCGGCAATCCATGCGCGCTACATGCTTTGCACACCCCTGCCGGTGATCGCCGCGGCGACGAACCGCATCATTCGCGATTACGCGCCAGGCTTGGGGACATTCTGGACCGACACGGTCGGCGCCGTGCACCTGGAGACGCTGACCTGGCTCACTGTGGATATCGGTTTGTTCGTCCTGGCCACCTGGGACTTCGTCGTCCACCGCTCGGTCAACGTGTTCGGCCGCGTGCTCTCGATATTCGTCGTGCTCCAGGTGCTCGCAATCTACTCGCCGCGGCTGCCGTTCATCCGCCTGTTCGCCGACTGGTTCGTCGGCCTCTAGGTTCTCCGCAATCCGCAATCCGCAATCCGCGGTTGCGATCACTCGGCTGTGGTTTCGACGAGTTCGTAAAGCAAAGCGAGCGCGTCGCGCGGCGACAGCGCGTCGACATCGAGCTCCGAGAGTCGCCGCTTCAGAACCTGCCCGGCTGAGTCGCCCGCGGTGCCGGCTGTATCGGCCGCTGCGTCGACACCACCGGTCGCTTCGACCGCGCCAGCCGCGCGAAAATCGAGCGCGCGCTGCGGTCCGTGCGCCATGGCGCTCGCCTGCTCGGTGTCGAGTGTCGCGAGGTAGCGCTTGGCTTCGTCGATGACGGCTCGCGGCACGCCGGCGAGCCCCGCGACCACGAGTCCGTAGCTCTGATTGGCCGCGCCGTCCTTGACGCGATGCAGGAACACGAGCTCTCCCTTGTGCTCGGTCGCATCGAGATGCACGTTGGCGGTTGCCGGCAGCTCGTCGGGCAAGGCCGTCAACTCGAAGTAGTGAGTCGCAAAAAGCGTCAGCGCGCCGATCTCGCGCGCGATGAATCGCGCCGCAGCCCAGGCCAGGGAAAGGCCGTCGAATGTGCTCGTGCCGCGACCGATCTCGTCCATGAGGATCAGGCTCTCGGCGGTCGCGCTGTTCAGGATCGTCGCCGTCTCGTTCATCTCGACCATGAACGTCGAACGGCCGCGGCTCACGTCGTCGGCCGCGCCGATCCGCGTGAAGATCCGGTCGACGGGCCCGATCCCGGCCGACTCGGCGGGGACGAAGCTGCCGATCTGGGCCAGGATCACGATCAGCGCCGTCTGGCGCATGTAGGTCGACTTGCCGCCCATGTTGGGCCCCGTGACGATCAGCATGCGGCGGTTCTGCTCGAGCTCGAGATCGTTCGGCACGAACGCGTGCTGCGCCGCCTTCTCGACCCCGAGATGCCGCCCGCCCCGATACCGGATGCTGCCGGGCTCGACGAGCTCGGGCCGGATCAGGTTCAGTGCCGCGGCGCGTTCGGCCAGGTTGCCCAGCACGTCGACCTCGGCGACGGCCGTGATGCTCTGCTGCAGCGTCGCGAGCGACTCGCCGAGCTGCTCGAGCAGGTTCTCGTAGAGCCACTTCTCGCGCTTCAGTGCCCGTTCGCGCGAGCTCAGGATCTTGTCTTCGAAGCTCTTGAGCTCCGCGGTGACGAAACGCTCGGCGCCCTTGAGGGTCTGCCGGCGGATGTAGTTCTCCGGCGCGTTGCTCGCCTGAGCCTTGCTGATCTCGATGAAGAAGCCATGGACCTTGTTGTAGCCGACCTTGAGTGTCTGGATGCCGGTTCGCTCTCGCTCGTCGGCCTCGAGCGAGTCGAGAAAACTGTCCGCGCTGGCGCTCGCTTGTCGGAGCTCGTCGAGCTCGGCGTCGTAGCCGGCGGCAATGGCGCCGCCATCTCTGATGATCGCAGGCGGCTCGTCGACGATGGCTCGCTCGAGTAACGAGTGCTCGTCGTCGTGGGCCGAGCAGGCGTCATTGAGCGCCGCCAGCCGCGGCGCATCGAATGCGGCGAGCTGTGCTTTGAGTGTCGGCAGCGTGCCGAGCCCCTCCCTGAGTTGCACGAGGTCACGAGGTCTGGCCGTCTTCAGCGCGACCCGCGCCAGGATGCGCTCGAGATCGCCGAAGCCCTCGAGCGTTCTGGCCACGGGGACTTCGTTGGCGCCGAACATCAGCGCCGCGACGGCATCCTGCCTTTCGGTCAGGGTGCCGCGATCGCGTATCGGCCGGTTGAGCCAACCGCGGAGCAGGCGACTGCCCATCGGTGTCTTGCAGCGATCCATGATCCCGGCCAGCGTCAGCTCGTGCTGACCGCCGATGCCGTGCTCGAGCTCGAGATTGCGCCGTGTCGGCGCATCCAGAATCAGGCACTGGTCGTGACGCTCGCGGACCAGCGAGACAATGTGCGGCACGGCCGAGCGCTGCGTATCCCGGGCGTACTGCAGCAGGGCGCCGCCGGCGGCGACACCGTTATCCGCATCCTCGGCGTCGAAGCCCGCCAGTGAGCTCGCCTTGTACTGCTCGGTCAGCAGTCGCCGCCCGGTCTCGGTGTCGAAGTGCCACGGCGGGTATTCGCGCGCTCCGGGCAGGCGCCCGAGCCACTCGGGCAGTGCCGCGCCCTCGGGGTACAGCCATTCGGCGGGGCTCAGCCGCTCGAGCTCGGCGGCGAGGGCCGCAAGGTCGGGCAGCTCCATGAGACCCATGCGGCCGCCCGCCAGATCCAGCCAGGCGAGCCCGATCCCGGGCTCGAGCACCAGCGCCGCCAGCAGCCGCGTCTCCCGCTGCGGCAGCAAGGCCTCGTCGGTCAGCGTGCCGGGCGTGATCACGCGCACGACCTCGCGCTGCATCGGTCCCTTGGTCGCGCCGGGCTCGCCGATTTGCTCGCAGATGGCGATCGACTCTCCGAGCCTGACGAGACGCGCGAGGTAGTTGTCGACCGCGTGCACCGGCACGCCCGCCATCGGAATCGCCTCGCCGGCCGACTTGCCCCGCTTGGTCAACGTGATGTCGATGAGCTCCGATGCGCGTTTCGCGTCGTCGTAGAAAAGCTCATAGAAGTCGCCCATGCGATAGAACAGCAGCGTATCGGCATGCTCCGCCTTGATACGGAGATACTGCTGCATCATCGGCGTATGCGCGTCCGCCATGATCGGGCTGCCCTGGCCGGAGTGCGAGCCGGGTTCTAGCTCAGGTGCTCGCGAAAGTAGCCGACTGTCCGGTTCCAGGCCAGCCCCGCTGCTGTCTCGTTGTATCGCGGCGTCGAGTTGTTGTGGAACCCGTGCAGCGTGCCGTCGTAGATCTCGACTTCGTAGTCGACGCCATTGCGTTGCAACGCCGCCTCGTAGTCGGGCCACATGGCATTGATGCGAGGGTCGGAGCCGGCGTAGATGATCAGCATCGCCGCCTCGATGCGCCCGACGTCCTCGCTGGGTGCAGCGGCCCCGTAGAAGGGAACGCCGGCATTGAGGTCGCTGCCGAGCTCGACGGCGAGCCGGTTGGTCATGCCGCCGCCCCAGCAGAACCCGGTCGCGCCGAGGCGGCCGTTGGACAGCGGATGTGATTTCAGAAATCGGGCGCTGTTGATCATGTCCTGATCCAGCTCGGCAGGCTCGAGGCTTCGCTGCAGCGCGCGGCCGTCGTCGTCATTGCCGGGATAGCCGCCAACGGGTGCAAGGCCGTCGGGCGCCAGGGCCAGGAAGCCGGCGATGGCTGCACGGCGGGCGACGTCCTCGATATGCGGATTCAGCCCGCGATTCTCGTGAATGACGAGGACGGCAGGAAACGGCCCTTCGCCCGTCGGCTGCACGAGATAGCCGCGCATCTCGCCCGAGGTCCCTCCGGGCGAGTCGTACTCGACGTAGTTCGCCTTGATCCGGGAGTCTGTGAAGGAAATCGTCTGTGCCTCGGCATAGCGGGGCATCAGTGCCTGAGCCATCCACAATGCCGAGACGCCGCCGATCGTGATCGCGGCCGAGCGAGCCAGAAACTCACGGCGGTCGATGCGGCCGTGACAGTACTCGTCGTAGAGGTCAAAGATGCGGCGATCGATCTCGGCCTTGTCTGTTTTTTGCTCAGTCATGCGCTTCCCCTCGAGCTCGTTTTTGGTCAATCGAGTATTGCATAGCGGCGCGCCGCTGGTAAGGAGACGGGCGGGCGATCGTTCAGCCGCCAGTCGCGCCGGCGCTGTTTCAGTTCGCGGGGCACGTCTGCCGACCACCGGGGAGAAATCGAATGAAACCAGGACGCATCACAGTGACGGCCGCGGCTCTTCTCTTGACAATTCTTGCGGCGCCATCGTCGGCGCAGGACGTCACGATGGAAACGCTGCTCGATCGAATCCAGATCGAGGATCTCCTGACCCGCTATGCTCAGGAGAATCAATGGCAAGTGGCTGATCTCCAGGCGCTATATCAGCTCCGACAGCGGCACGCCCGATCGCTTCGACGAGACCTGCGAGCCGCGCGGCAACCCGCTGGCCGAATGATAGTTGTCATAGAAGAAGAACAGCCGCTGCATCGTCTATGATGGCGGTGTGAAGGTCCTCCATCTCGAAACTGGACGGCACCTCTACGGCGGCGCTCGGCAGGTCGCCAATCTCATCCACGGTCTTGCCGGGCGGGGAGTCGAGAATCTGCTCGTCTGCACTCAGGGTCACGCGCTCGCGGGGCAAGTCCCGGCCCGCGTCGTCGAGTGGCGGCTCTCCGGGGATATCGATCTATCGCTGAGTCGTCGCCTGGCTCGGCTGGCCCGGGAATCGGGCGCGGACCTCATCCACGTGCACTCCCGCCGCGGCGCAGACACCTTTGGCGGCAGGGCCGCGCAGGCGGCCGGCATTCCATCGGTTCTGACACGCCGCGTCCAGTCGGCCGAGCCTTCGGCCTGGCTGCGCTACAAGTGCCGTCCTTACACCCGGATGGTCGCCATCTCGACGGCTGTTCGCGACGAGCTCAGGCGGGCG
>DATCZB010000196.1:0-8293 GCA_036526155.1 Gammaproteobacteria bacterium | reverse complement strand
GGAAGGTCGCGACCTCGCTCTTGACGGCTTCCTCGGTGCTCTCGTAGAGCTGCACGAACAGCGTAACGACGCCGCCGGGGTTCAGCCGGTCCTTGACGACATCGAAGAACTCGCGCGTGTAGAGCGTCGCCGCGCCCTTGACCCAGGGGTCGAGCGGATCGGAGGTGATGGCATCGAAGGTCTCGTCGGTCGTCAGCAGGTAATGGCGCGCATCGTCGAGATGGATATCGACCTTTGGGTTGTTGACGACGTTGAAGTTGTGCTGCGAGAAGTACTCGGAGACGACGCGCGGCACGAGCGGCTCGATCTCCGCAATCGTCTGCCGGATCACGAGCGGATCGATCGAGACGGCGCCCGCCGTGACGCCTGCGCCGCAGCCGATCACGAGCACGCGGCCCGGCGAGCCCGGCACCAGCGTCGTCATGTGCCCGAGCATGCGCTGCAGGCGCATATCCTGCGGCTCGCTCGAGGCCTGCACCTTGCCGGCGTTGTGATAGTTGAGGACGCCGTTCGGCATGCGCGTGACGGCGACGGACGCCGTGACGCCTTCACCGGCATAAATGACCTCGCTCATCCCGAGCCAGCTCGAGGTGAAGCGCCCGTAGGCGACGAGCATGCCGGGCAAGGGCGGCACGGCGCGCGCGAGCACAATAGTGAACAGCACGACGCCTGCCGAGACGGCCAGCCGCCGGGCGAGCCTCAGGCCCGCCACAGGCTCGATCGGCACGAGCAGCGCCAGCGCTGCGATCGCGGCAATGACGAGCAGGATCTGCTGCGCGGCCTGGCTGCCGACCGTGCCGACGAGCACGAGACTCGTGATCAGCGCGCCGACGATGGCGCCTAGTGTGTTCGCGGCATAGACGCCGCCGACGAGCCGGCCCGTGTCCTGACCCGGCGCGGCCAGCGCCGCGAGCGCCAGCGGAAAGCTCGCGCCCCAGAGGATGGCCCCGGGCAGCATGACCCAGACGGCCCGCATCAGATCGAGCTCGAAGGTCTGCAGCAGCGAGGTCGAGAGCGAGGGATTGATCGGCCAGAACGGCAGCGACTCGCTCGTCGCATAGCCGCCCCAGGCGATCGCCGCGCAGAGCCCGAGCTGCACCCAGCCGAGCACGACGCGCGGTCGCGCCACGTCGCGCGCAAGCGCCGCGCCGATGCTGCTGCCGATACCGAGTCCGACGAGAAAGACGGCAAGGATCAGCGAGAACGTGTAGACCGTGCCGCCGAACAGCAACGACAGGAGCCGGGTCCAGACGACCTGCGCGCCGAGCGCCGTGAGCCCGGACAGGCCAATGACGAGATAGATGACGCGTGCGGAGCGCGGCGCTGCCGCAGCCGCCGCCGCAGCCTCGGACGGCCGATCGCCGGGCGCCTCGCGGATCACGGTCGCGGCCGTGCGGTTCGCAACGAGCCAGGCGAGCGCCGCGACGACGAAGTTGAGCAGAACGGCCGCGCCGGTCGCGGTCGGCATGTCGTAGACGCGGAGCAGGTAGAAGCCTGCGAGCAGGCTGCCGGCGACGGCACCTGCGAGGTTGCCGCCGTAAAAGAACCCGAGCCAGGCGACGCCGCGTGGTGTCGCCGACACCCAGCGGCTGATGGCCGGCAGCGTCGCGCCCATGAGCAGCGTCGGCGGCACGAGGCAGATTCCGGCAACGATCGCGCGCAGGATCAGGTTGGCCTGCCCGGTGCCTGCGATCTGCGTATAGGCGAACCCGAGCGCCGGCACGGCGAACAGCACGATGATGCCGAAGAGGCCGATTCCGGCCTCGAGCGCGGCATAGACCTTGAGCGGGTGATGCCGCGGGTTCAGCAGCTTCGGCGCCAGCAGGCTGCCGAGGCACATGCCGCCCATGTAGATGCCGAGCAGCACGCCGAGCGAGACGGCCGAGGAGCCGATCGACAGCTGCAGCAGCTGAAACCAGACGACCTCGTAGACCAGCGCCGCGCAGCCGGAGCCGACGAACAAGAGCAGCAGAACGGGGAGCCAGCGATCGCCCCTGTCAGCGCTGCCCTGAGCGGCCGCCGTGTTGGCGTTACCGGTCGTCACGCAACCGGGAAGGTCGGCCGCCGCCGCGCAATGAAGTCGCCGGAAATTCGCCGGATCATCGGGTGTCCCCCTCCTTTGGAGCAGGACTATACTCGGGACTCGCACCGGGGATCACCAGCACTGAACGATCACAAGCCGCAAATCGAGGCAAAGGGCACGCCAATGCCACGCCGGATACCGCGTCGTCTGCCGCGCCATCTGCCGCGCCATCTGCCGCATCTGTTGCTCGCGGTTCTGGCCTGCGCGACCTTCGGCCTCGCGCCGGCCGAGGCCCAGAAGCAGGAGCCGGCCACGTCCGAGGTTCACTTCGCCCGGCTCGCCTTCGGCGCCTATGGCGGCCGCTTCGGTGGCGGGCGCGGCGAGCCGTGGCTCAGGGACTGGCCCGAGGCCGACTACCATTTCATGCAGGGCGTCAGCCGGCTGACGCTCATGGACGCGACGACCGACAGCCGCCAGGTCCGCATCGACGACGACGCGCTGTTCGACTATCCGGCGATCTATGCGGTCAAGGTCGGCTTCATGCGCCTGAGCGACATCGAGGCGGCCCGCCTGCGCGAGTATCTCCTGCGCGGCGGCTTCCTGATCGTCGACGACTTCCATGGGCCCGACGAGTGGATCGAATTTTCGGCTTCGATGAGGCGCATCTTCCCCGACCGGGCCATCGTCGAATTGCCGACGACGGCCGAGGTCTTTCACGTCCTCTACGATCTCGATCAGCGCACGCAGATCCCGGGCGTTCAGGCCGTCCGGAGCGGCCGGACCTGGGAGCATCCGCAGGGCGTGCCGGCTCACTGGCGCGGCATCCATGACGACGACGGTCGATTAATGGTCGCGATCAACTTCAACATGGACCTGGGCGACGCCTGGGAGCATGCGGATGATCCTTATTACCCCCAGCCGCTGACGACGCTCGCCTACCGCTTTGGCATCAACTACCTGATCTACACGATGACGCACTGAGGCGGGACCGCGTCAACGCCACGCGCAGGCGAAATCGAATAGACTTGTGGGCAAATAGCTGTGGGGGGACATGGGACGATGAAAGGCAGATTGCGGTCGCTGGCGTCCGGTTGCAGGCGCTCTGTGGTGCTCGCCTCGATGGGCCTGTTCGCGGCCTCGGCCTTCGGCCAGGGCGGGAGCACGGTCAACCGCCCTTACGACGAGTTGCCCGACTGGAGCGGCGTCTGGTCGATGACGAGCAACACGGTGTTCGACCAGGCCACGGTCGACCCCCCGGGCGGCAGCTCGAACACGATCGGCACGCGCGAATACCCGCCCTATAACGAGGCGTGGGAAGCGATCTACGCGGCAAACCGGGCGGCAGACGCCCGCGGCGAATTTCCCGACCCCATCTCGACCTGCGGCACGCCTGTCGGCTACCCGCGGCTCCTGAATCAGCCCGGGGCCTACGAGTTCGTCGTCCGCCCGGAGCAGGTCTGGATCCTGACCGAGGACGGCCCGAACATCATGCGGATCTATACCGACGGCCGCGACCTGCCACCGCCCGACGAGCTCTGGCCAACCTACAGCGGCGAATCGGTCGGTCACTGGGAAGGCGACACGCTCGTGTTTCAGACGGTCAGCATGAAAGGTCACACGGGCGCGATCGTCGACCGGACGGGGCTCGTCCTGAGTGAGGAGGCTGTGATCGAGACGCGCATGCGTCAGACCGGCCCCGACCTGATCGAAGCCCGATTTGCGATCGACGACCCGACGGCGTTCACGGACACCTGGCACGTCGTCAAGGAATTCGAGCGCATGGAGCCCGGCACGCGAATCTTCGAGTTCGCCTGTGCCGAGAACAATCGCAATCCCATCGATGCTTCAGGGCGAACGCTGACGCTCGATGCCGAAGGCAACATCCTCGACCAGCTCTGATCCGGAGGTGACGTCATGAAGAGTCAGAACTCAATTTTGGCAACGGCGGCGATCGCCGTTATCGGTCTCGCGGGACTTTCCGGCGTTGCGACCGCGCACCATGCCGCGACGATGTTCGATCGTGAGCAGACGGTCGAGCTCGTCGGCACGATTCGCGAGTTTCAGTGGACCAACCCGCACATCTGGATTCAGATTCAGGTGCCCAATGCCGACGGCGAGGTCGAGGAGTGGAGCGTCGAGGGCGGTGTCCCGAATCGCCTGTTCCGCTCCGGCTGGCGGCCGAACAGCTTCGAGCCGGGAGACGAGGTGACGATCCGCGCCTTCCCGATGCACGATGGCGGCAAGGCCGGCCTGTTTATCGGCGCGAAGCTGTCGGACGGCTCGACGCTCGGCCGCTACGAATAGCCGGAATCGCCGTGCCCAGAACCCGATTGCAGGCAACCGCACTGGGCGCCTTCGCCGGCGCGCTGCTCTTCGCAAGCGCCGCGCCCGCGCAGGAAGTCCGCTTCGTGCCGGCGACAGCGGCGCACGGGTATGCCGTCCGCGCGTATGAAGCGATCTGGGATGAGCACGGCGATGAGATCATTGCCGCGCTCGAAGCACGAACCTGCCTGGCCTTTCCCGAGGACAGCGTCGCCGCCATCGTCGCCGATGCGACGAGCAACTCCGGCGGACCCGAGCATCCGATGCGTCTGCGCGCGAGCTACGCCCCGGAAACGAAACGCTCGACGCTGGTTCACGAGCTCGGGCACCGGCACCTGTGGCAGCTCGAGAAACGGCTCGACGACGTCGATGGCCACAAGACCCTGTTCCTCGTCCTCGACCTCGTCTGGAAAGACGTCTGGGGCGCGGACTTCGCCAAGGACCGGGTTCGCGGCGAATCCGACTGGCGCGCGGCCTACGACTACGCCGAAGCGTGGGACTGGGCCCTTGCGCTCGACGAGGCCGAGCGCGCCCGCCTGTGGCGCGAGCTCCTGGCGCTGAACGGCTTCGAAGACGATTGCGACAACTTCGCCGACTCCAGCAGCTGAGGCACTCGAGAAAGCCCTTTCCATAACGCCCTTGACCGAATGTACTTTGTGTTGCAAAGTACTTTCCATGATCACGATCGACGGCCTGATCGAACGAATCCGCCCGCACACGCGCGCCGTGCCCCGGGCCGTGCTCCTGATCCTCGCCGTACCCCTGCTGCCCGCCTGCACACCCATCTGTGAGACGGTCAACAACTGGACCTGGGGCACCTGTTACCCGGACATTCACGGCACCGATGCGCTCGCGGTCCATTCCGAGCTCGACTCGCCGCCCGCAGCGGCGCATGCCGATGCCGTCGAGTCGGCTCGCATCCTGGTCAAGCGCTTCGTCCGCGAGCAGAACCTGCCCGGCCTGTCAGTCGCGGTCGGCACGGGCGGTGCGATTGCCTGGGCCGAGGGCTTTGGCTGGGCCGACATCAACACCGCGCGGCCCGTGACGCCGCGCACGCGCTTTCGGATCGGCGGGGTCGCGATCCCGATGACGGCCGCTGCCGTCGGGTTGCTGCTCGAACGCGGCGCACTCGACATCGATCGGCCGGCCCGGAGCTACGTGCCGGCCTTTCCCGAGAAAGCATGGCCGGTTTCCACGCGCCAGCTGATGGCCCATGTCGCGGGCATCCGTCACCGCGACGACGAGGCGATGCTGTATGAGCGCACGGCCTGCACGAGCCCGCTCGGCGCGCTCGAGCTCTATGGCGACGACCGGCTCAGGTTCGAGCCCGGGACCTCGTTCCGCTACTCGAGCTACGGCTGGACGCTCGTGGGCGCCGTCGTCGAAGCGACGGCCGGCGAGCCGTTTCTCGAGCTCATGCAGCGCGAGGTCTTCGACGCGCTGGCAATGAACGACACCCGGGTCGACGATCCGGCCCGCCCCGCGCCGGATACGACAACCTTCTATTGGCCGTTCGCGGCGACCGATACGACCACGGGAATCGAATTCGCCAATAACCCGAACGACACCTGCATGCAGGGCGCGGGCGGCCTGCTGTCGACGCCTTCGGATCTGGTCCGTTTCGGCATGGCAATGAACGAAGGCCAGTTACTCGAGCCCGCGACGCTCGAGCTGCTCCGAACGCCGGCGCTGCTCGCGAGCGGCGAACCGACGGGGCATGGCCTCGGCTGGTCGGTGCAGGAGCTGACGCCAGGGCCTGCGAGCGACCCGGTGGCCGCTTTCGGTCACGACGCGGTCGCGGCGGGCGGCACGACGACGCTGCTGACGATCCCTGCGCACGACCTCGCCATCGCACTGACGGCGAACGTGTCCTACGTCCGGGGCTTGCCGGAGCTCGCCGCGCAGATCGCCGGGCTGTTCAATGCAAGTCGCTAGAGCTCGTTGAGCGCTCGCGGCCGGTATTTCTCGATCAGCGCAAACAGGATGGCCGCCGTCTCCGCATCCGGCCGGCCCGACCAGTCGTCGGGCCGAAAGTGCATCTGGAACGCGCGCAGCACGAAGCGCGTCTGCGGGTCGTCGATGCCCGTCTCCTCTATCTCGTAGCCATAGGTGCGAAGCGCGCGCTGCAGTAATGCGAGCGGCGGCGGCTCGGCCTCGAAACGGGCTCGATAGATGGCAACCGTTCCGGCGTCGGGCCAGGCGCCGACACCCTGCTCGTAGAGTGCGCGCCAGGGGAACGTCGGCCCCGGATCCGCTCTGCGATCGGGCGCGATATCGGCATGCCCGACAATGTCCTCGGGGTCTATGCCCGGATGTCGCTCGAGGATGTCGCGGGCGAGCCCGGCCACGAGGGCGAGCTGCTCCGGGTCGTACTCGACGAAGGTGCAGCGCTCGTTCTCGGGTGTCCTGGGCTCGAGCACCGGATCGATCTCCTCGCAGCGCGAGCGGTTCACGATCTCGATGCCGATCGAGCGCGCGTTGAGCGAGGTCGTGCCGCGCCATGCGCTCGAACCCGCGTGCCAGGCGCTTTGGCCCTCGTCGACGAGCCGGTGCACGCGCAGCCGCCGCCGCGGGTAAGTCGCGTCACCGTTCTCGGGTACGAGGTAATGCACGCTGACTGGCGTCTGCGACCGCTCGGTCAGAAGCTCGAGGGATTCGGCAAAGTCGAGCGACGTGTAATGAATCACGAGGTGGTCGACACGTCCCGTCGCGATCTCGGCCGGGGCGTCGACGAGCCTCAGCGGACTGCAGGCAGCGACGGCCAGCAAGGCCGAGACCGCGGCGAGGGCCCTCATGCGGAATAGCTACCGTTGAGTCGGCCGACTCAGCGTTATTCCACCTGCCCCTCGACCGAGTAATCCACGTTCATGAGCTCCTGGCAGCCGTGCACCGCGAACGGTGCATCGGCAACGTAGAGCGTATCCGAGCCCGAATGCTGGCCGACAAAGTGCAGCGGATCGTCTGCCGTGTATTCGCGCGTCAGCGCATTCTCATCGGCATCAAACGAGAACCGCTCGACAATATGCAGCTGATCGCTGTGCACGAGCTGACCGGTCAGCAAGCCGGGTAGAAAGCCAATCGTGTCGACGACGAGGACGTCGTCCTCCCAGCGCCCGATCGAATGCCCGCCGCGGCTCGGCTCGATGTCGGCCGGATGGTCCTCGAGATTCATATGAATCGTTCGCAGGAAGCCGTGCTGGCCGTGCTCGAGCGTGATCGTGTCGCCGCGCTGCACGACCCGGTTGATCGAGCCGTCCCAGTTCCAGTCGAAGACGATGCTCGTCGTTTCGCAACGAAACCGCGGATTGCCCTCGGGTGACCTCAGGTCGGTCGCATCGAGCACAGCCTGGCCTGCCGCCGTCAGCTCGACGGGGTCAGGACGTGGCCCGCCACCGCCGCCGCCGGGACCACGCACGCGCACCGGCTGGTTTTCGAGATCGACACCACCCACCTTGGGGTTGGACAAGAGCATCTGGATCGGCGCCCAGTCGCCGGAGATATTCGGCTCGCCGCTGGCAAGTCGCTGCGGGCGCTCGCCGTTGTCGAAATTGAGCTCCTCGATCGTCTCCTCGATCTGGGCGTAGCGGTTGTAGCTCGTGCCGTCGGAGAAAGTGACGTTGCTCAGGTAGCAGGATCGGGGATCACGCGTATCAGGCAGCGCCAGTAGCGTGATGACCTCACCTTCCGGAAACATCTCGGGCGTCCATCCCGAGCGCTGCAGCACGGTCGCGGCCCGCAACTCGCAGCGCCAGTTGATCTCTTCGCCGTTCTCGTCGGTGACAGTGAAATAAACCCACGAGTGCGGGTTGATGAAATCGACGCCGGTGACGACACCCGTCAGCGTCATCAGGTCCGCATCGCCGTCGAAGCTGCCGAAACCGTGGTGCGCGTGTGCGGCACCAACCAGGGCCAGCGCGGAGCAGCCCGTCACAACGCCTCTTGCCAATC
>DATCZB010000195.1:0-3155 GCA_036526155.1 Gammaproteobacteria bacterium | reverse complement strand
ACGTCGGGCCGGAGCTGTTCCATCAGCTCGAAGGCGACATGCTGCTGAAGACCATGCAGAACGGCGCGCCAGTCGACATCCCGATTCGTGAGGGCGATGTCTTCATGCTGCCGCCCGGCGTGCCCCACTCGCCGCAAAGGTTTGCCGACACGGTCGGTCTCGTCGTCGAGCGACAGCGCAAACCCGACGAGCTCGACGGCTTCATGTGGTTTTGCGAGCAGTGCGACAACAAACTGCATGAGGTGTATCTGCCGGTCACGGATATCGTCGAGGACCTGCCGCCTATTTTCGAGCAATTCTGGTCGGATCTGACCGCGCGCACCTGCGAAAAATGCGGCGCCGTGCTCGAGCCCGATTGACCGGGTGTCGATCGACATGACTTCCACCGCGACAGACCGGGGCATGGCGATCGCCCGCGAGCGCGATGCGAGCGACACGCTCGCACCTTTCCGCGACCAGTTTCACCAGCCGGCAGCGCGCGCCGGCGAGACCGTGCATTACCTTTGCGGCCACTCGCTCGGCCTGATGCCACGGCGGGCACGCGAGCTCGTCGAGCGGGAGCTCGAGCGCTGGTCTGATCTCGGCGTCGAGGGTCATTTCGACTCCGACGACGGCTGGTTCGCTTACCACGAACGCTTTGCCGCACCGCTCGCGAGCCTGCTTGGCGCCGAGCCGCGCGAGGTCGTCGCGATGAACTCGCTGACCGTCAACCTGCACCTGATGCTGGCCAGCTTCTTTCGGCCTGAAGGCGTCCGGTGCCGGATCCTGATCGAACGCGACGCCTTTCCCTCAGATCGCTATGCGGTCCAGTCCAAGCTCGCCTTTCACGGGCTCGACCCGGCGGCTGATCTGGTCGAGATCGATGCGACCGGCGGTCGCCTGACGGCCGAGGCGCTCGACGCGGCGCTGGCAGCAGCAGACGACCGCGTTGCGCTCGTGCTGCTGCCGGGCGTCCAGTACCTGACGGGCGAGGCGGTCGACCTCTCGGCCTGCACCGCTGTCGCCCACCGCCACGGCAGCCGGATCGGCTTCGACCTCGCCCATGCAATCGGTAATCTGGCGCTGGATCTGCGCACAGCCGACCCGGACTTCGCCGTCTGGTGCAGTTACAAGTATCTGAACGGCGGTCCGGGCGCGATAGGCGGCTGCTTCATCAATCGACGCCATATCGACGACCCGAGCCTGCCACGTCTGGAGGGCTGGTGGGGGCACGACAAAGCGCGGCGCTTCGAGCCACGAACGCGCTTCGCCGCAATCGACTCAGCCGAGGCATGGCAGCTTTCGAATCCGCCGATTCTGGCCATGGCCCCGTTAGCTGCCTCGCTCGAGTTGTTCACCGAAGCCGGAATTCAGCGCTTGCGCGAGAAGTCGGTCGACCTGACGGCGTTTCTCGAGGACATGGTGCTCGGGCTGTGCGGCGACCGAATCGAACTCCTGTCGCCCCGGGACCACGCGGCGCGTGGAGCGCAGTTGTCGTTCAGGCTGCGCGTGGAAGCGGAGCGGGTAACAGGCGTCGCCACCGCACTGCGCGCCTCCGGCATTATCGGCGACTGGCGCGATCCCGACGTGCTGCGGCTGGCGCCGGTGCCGCTCTACAACAGTTACCAGGACGCACTGGCAGCGGCGCAAGCGCTTGCTGACGCACTCGGGGCCTGAACCGTGGCCGGATCGATCGCAATCGTCGGCGCCGGCCTGAGCGGCAACCTGGTCGCGATCATGCTCGCGCGCCTCGGCCATGCGGTCACGGTCTACGAGCGCGGGCCGTCGCCCGAGGATTCCGCTCCGGATGGCGGGCGCTCGATCAACCTCGCACTGGCTTCGCGCGGCATTCGCGCGCTCGAGCTGGCCGGTGTATTCGATACGATCGAACCGCTGCTGCTACCCATGCCGGGGCGCATCATCCACGAGATCGATCGTACCTTGCGCTTTCTGCCTTATGGTCAGCGCGAAACCGAGCGTATCTGGTCGGTATCGAGGCAGCGACTCAACCATGCGCTGATAGACATCGCACGCAATCAGTGCCGGGTAACCTATCGCTTCGAGCATGCCTGCGTCGACTTCGACTGTGGCACGCTGAGCGCAACGATTCGCTCCGCGGCGGGCGACGAACGAATCGAACCCGGCTTGTTGCTCGCGGCCGACGGCGCAGGCTCCGTTATCAGACGCGAACTGGCTGCCGCAGGAGCCGTAACCGCGCGCGAGGATCTGCTCGATCACGGTTACAAGGAGCTGACTATCCCGCCCGACGCCGAGGGTGACTTCGCCCTGGCTGCCGAGGGACTGCATATCTGGCCTCGCGGCGGTTTCATGCTGATCGCGCTGCCCAACCTGGACCGGACATTTACCGCGACGCTGTTCCTGCCTCACAGCGGCAGACCGGGTTTCGATACCGTCACGGCGCAGAGTGCCGTCGCATTCTTCGCCGAGCAGTTTCCGGATGCCACCGAGCTCATGCCGAATCTCGCCCGGGAGTTCGCCGCCAGACCCGTCGGCTCGCTCGGCACGGTCTATTGCTCACCGTGGAGCCAATCATCGGGCCGCGACGCGGCGCGCTCGGCTCTGCTCATCGGTGACGCGGCGCACGCCATCGTGCCGTTTCACGGCCAGGGCATGAACGCCGCTTTCGAAGACTGCGCCGAGCTTGCGCGGCTCACGGCAGAAGCCGGACCGGACTGGGCCCGCGTCTTGCAGCAATTCGAGGCGGCGCGCCGCAACAATTCGCGCGCGATTGCCGAGATGGCGCTCGAGAATTATGCCGAGATGCGTGACACGGTCCGCGACCCCGAATTCGAGCATCGGGCCGCACTGTCGTTCGAGCTCGAGCGTCGCTTTGCAGGAAGGTTCATTCCGCGCTACTCGATGGTGATGTTTCACCCCGAGATCGGCTACGCGGAAGCTCAGCGGCGTGGCCGGATCCAGGCTGAGATTCTCGACCAGGCGATCACCCGGGGCGACCGGAACCGGAGCCTGGACATTGCCGCCGAGCTCGTCGAGCAGCGGCTCTAGGACTCAGATCGCGGCACTGTCAGTCAGACTGCGACGGCGGCGCGGATCGGCGCGTGCGCCTCGTAGCCGATGAACTCGAAGTCGTTATAGCTATAGTCGAAAAGGCTCTCCGGACGTCGTTTGATGACGAGCCTTGGCAACGGCAGGGG
>DATCZB010000194.1:0-3780 GCA_036526155.1 Gammaproteobacteria bacterium | reverse complement strand
CGGCTTCCGTCGCTGCGGCAGGTGAACTGGATTCGGAGCCGGAACCGCAGCCCCCTAGTGCGACCGCGATCGCTACCGCGGCCACCGTTTCAAACCGACGCGTCATAATCTATCCCCCCTCAGTTCGAGTTTAGCGGAATTCACAAGACGTGACAGACAGGCGCAGGCACAGGTGGCGATGGCTCGCAATCACGGCTCTCGTGCTGAGTGCGCTCGTGCCGGGGGCCCGGGCCCACGAGATCCCGGGCGACGTCACGATCCGCATGCTGGTCCGTCCCGACGCCGGCCAGCTGCGCATCCTCGTGCGCGCCCCGCTCGAAGCGATGCGCGACATCACGTTCCCGCTGGTCGGACAGGGCTTTCTCGACGTGCCGCAAAGCGGCAGCGCGCTGCGCGACGCCGCCGAGCTCTGGCTTGCGAGCAATATCGAGGCCTACGAGAACGACGAGCCGCTCGCGCTCCGCATCGTCGGAGTCAGGGCTTCGATTCCGAGCGATCGCTCGTTCGATTCGTTCGACACGGCTCGGGCTCATCTGCGCGGGACCCCGCTGCCGGCCGGCACACAGCTGCCGTGGCAGCAGGCGCTGATCGACCTCGAGCTCGAAGCGCCGATCGAATCCGACGCTTCGATGTTCTCGCTGCGCCCGAATCTCGAACGACTCGGCGTGCGCGTGGTCACGGCCGTGCGGTTTTTTGCCGCATCGGGCGTCGAGCGCGTCTACCAGATCGAGGGCGACGCCGGCGTCGTGCCGCTCGACCCGCGCTGGCATCAGCCGCTGCTGCGCTTTCTCGGCCAGGGCTTCCGACACATCCTCGACGGCCCGGATCACCTCCTGTTTCTGCTCTGTCTCGTGCTGCCGTTTTATCGCGAGCTCAAAACGCTCGTCGTCATCGTCACGGCGTTCACGATCGGGCACTCGGTGACGCTGATGACCGCCGGGCTCGGCATGGCGCCGGCGTCGCTCTGGTTTCCGCCGCTCGTCGAGCTGCTGATCGCGGGCTCGATCCTCTATATGGCCGGCGAGAACATCATCGCGCCGAACCGGCGCGCGCGCTGGGCCGTCGCCGCGGGTTTCGGCCTCGTGCACGGCTTCGGCTTTTCGTTTGCCCTGCAGAACACCTTGCAGTTCGCGGGCGCCCACATCGTGACCTCGCTGCTCGCGTTCAACATCGGCATCGAGCTCGGCCAGCTGCTCGTGCTGCTCATCCTCGTGCCGGTGCTCCTGCTGCTGTTTCGCGTCGTCCCCGAACGGATCACCTCGATCGTCATTGCCGTGCTCGTCGGCCACACGGCCTGGCACTGGCTCGCGGACCGCTTTGCGGTGCTGCAGAGCTTCAACCTCCTCGGCCTGTTCGCCTGAGCGATCAATTCGAAGCGCGCACCGTGTTCACGATCGGCCACTCCACGCATCCCATCGACGAGTTCATCGTGCTGCTCGAGCGGCACGCGATCACCTGCGTCTGCGACGTGCGGTCGGCGCCGTACAGCCGCCGCAACCCGCAGTTCAATCGCGAGACGCTGCGCGACAGCCTCAGGCAGCACGGGATCGCTTACGTCTACCTCGGCGAGGCGCTCGGCGCACGAACCGGGCACGACGAGTGCTACGTCGACGGCCGGGTCAACTTCAGGCTACTCAGGCAGATGCCGACGTTTCTGCACGGCATCGAGCGGCTGCTCGAAGGCGACAAGCGCTTCACGATTGCGCTGATGTGCGCCGAGAAGGAACCGCTCGACTGCCATCGCACGATTCTCGTCTCGCGGCATCTCGTCGAACAGGGCGTGCCGATCGATCACATCCTTGCGGACGGCGCGATCGAACCCCACCCGGCGGCAATCGACCGGCTCATCGACCGCGTCGGGCTCGAGCGAACCGACCTTTTCTCGAGCGCCGACGAAATTGCCGAGCGCGCCTACGCGCTGCAGGAGTCGACCGTCGCCTACCAGGACCCGGGCCGAGGCGATCCGGCTGGCGGCGGCAATCCACCTGACGGCGGCGACCGATCGGCATGAGTGATCGGCATGCCATCGAGCACTACTACGAACGCAACACGCGCCGGTTCCTGTTGTTCGGCGGCGGCCGGACCGCGCATGCGATCCACCGGCAGCTCTGGGGTCCCGGCGTCGAAAACCGCGAGGCCGCAGCGGGCCATATCAATCAGCTGCTCGAGGCCGCTTTGGCGGAGATCGGCGCGGCCGACGCGCCCGTGCTCATCGATCTCGGCTGCGGGGTCGGCGGCACCTTGCTGCATCTGGCCGGCGCCTTCCCGCGGGCCAGCCTGCACGGGGTCACGATCAGCCGTCGGCAGGTCGAGATCGGCAAGGCTGCGCTCAAGCGCGCGGGCGTCGTCGGGCAGGTGCAGTTGCACTGCGCCGATTTCGAAACGCTCGAGCTCGGTCTCGAGGCCGACGCCATCATCGCGGTCGAATCGTTCACGCACAGCCGCACGGCCGACGACTTTTTCCAAACCGCCTCGGGACACCTGAAACCCGGCGGCACGCTGATCCTCGTCGACGATCTGGTTCGTTCCGGCGACGGCGAACCGAATGCCGCGGAACAGCGGCTGATCGATGACTTTCGTATCGGCTGGCGTGTGCCGAGCCTGTGCCGGACGAGCGATTGCGTCGACTACGCCGAGCGGCGGAACTTCGAGCTCGTCGAACAAAGGGATCTGACCGACCTGATCCGGCTCGGCCGGCCGCGCGACAGGCTCATCGCTCTGATTGCGCCCGTCGCCTCAGCCCTGGGCCTCGAGCGCATGCCGTTCTTCGGCAACCTGATCGGCGGTAACGCGCTGCATGCGGGCCTCGGCAAGGGTCTCTTCGAGTATCGCTGGCTCAGCTTTCGGCACTCGCCTCCGGCGCATCCGGATCGAGCTCGTAAATCCCGGTAGCGACGCGCCGGAACCAGCCGTAGTGGTTATCGGCCAGGATTCGTCTGGCGTTCGGGACGCCCGTGCCTTCGGCCACGAGTGCGGCCTTGGTTGCGCCGTGCTCGGACAGGAACTCGAAACAGCGCATCGCATCCTGGCGATACGCGGTCACGAGCCCGCGCCGCGTCGAACCGCCGACGTTGGGATCGCCTTCGCGCCGCGCGAACTCGCGCAGCAGCATGGACTCGCGCCGCTTCGATTTGCGCGGCCGATACGGCAAGGGGTCGGCGTGGATCACGAGGTGGCCGTCGCGGAGCCGGACCGTGATCAGCCCGAGCCCGAGCCGGCGGCAGAGCCTGAGGTTGCGCTGCAGCGCTTTATGGCCGACACCACCCTCGCCTGCCGGCACGGCGACGTAGACGGAATCGGTAATCGCCTGGCGCTCGATCGCCTGATGCAGGAGCGACAGTGAAAACGCCGTCTTGAGCTCGACGATGACGGGCGGCTCGTCGTCGCGCACGGCGACGACATCGGCCGGCCCGACTTCGGCTTTTACGGCGTAGCCCTGTGACTCGAGCAGCGCTTTGATCGGCTCGTAAAGATCCGTCTCGCGCATCCGCCTCAGGGAATCGGGCCGTAGGCGATCCGGTCGCCGCTGAACGTCCCGACCCAGTACTGGCCGTCCCTGGTCAGCACCATGGTCGCGTTGCTGAATGCCTCGACGGCCGGCGTCTCGACCAGAATCCGTTCTTCCAGCGTCTCCGGGTCGATCTCGATCGCAATCGTGCCGCGCGGGCATGCCGAGAGAATCTCGATGTCGTGTTGCGGACCCGGCGGGCCGCCGCACTCCGGGACGTCGTTCTTCAGGCCCGCCGTCAGCAACATGCCGTCGGCACTCATATGCACGTT
>DATCZB010000193.1:0-26703 GCA_036526155.1 Gammaproteobacteria bacterium | reverse complement strand
ACTCTGGTTTGGGCTGCTGGCCTCGGTATGGATCAGCTACACCACCTGGGTCACAGAGAATCAGCCCGAACAGGCTACCGACCAGGCGGGAAGCGCCGCGACGCAGGCCGTCGACGACTTGCCGTCGGCATCCACTCAGGTCGACTTGCCCCGGCTCGGCGGAGCGGCGCCCGGTGCGGCGACGGCAGCTGAAATCGATGAGGCGACTGATCCGGGGCGCCTGGTCTCGGTCCGCACCGACGTGCTCGATCTGGTCATCGACCTGAATGGAGGTGACCTGGTCCGTGCCGACATTACCCGGTATCCCGTCGATAAAGCGAATCCGGATATACCCATGCGGCTGCTCGACTATGACCCGGCACGTTTCTGGGTCTTCCAGACCGGGTTGATCGGACGCGAGGGCGCGGCAGCGCCGACGCATGAGCAGACATTCAGCGCCGATCAGGACAATTACGCTCTGGCTGACGGGCAAGAGTCCCTCGAGATCCGGCTCGGGTGGACCGGACCCGACGGTCTGAGCGCAGAAAAGGTTTACACGTTCAGGCGCGGGCAGTACGCGATCGATCTCGAGCTCATCGTGCGGAATGGTGGTGCCGGGGATTGGCCAACGCGCGCTTACGCGCAGATGCGGCGACTGCATAACCCCGACGACCGCAGCTTTCTCAATGTCGACAGCTATTCTTTTACCGGCCCGGTTCTCTACGACGGTAATGAATACGAGAAGCTGGATTTCGACGACTTGCAGCGCGAGCCCGTCGATCTGAGCGTCGAGAACGGCTGGCTGGCCAGTATTCAGCATCATTTCCTTTCGGCCATCGTGCCGCTGACGGAAGAGCGCACGGACTACGAGGCACGAACCATTGAGGGCAGCTACCGGCTGCGCCTGCTGAGTCCGAGCAAGGTCGTCGCAGCGGGCAGCGAGCTCAGCTACCCACTAAAGCTCTTCGTCGGTCCCAAGCTGCAGGAGCAACTCTCAGCCGCGGCGCCGGGGCGCGATCTGAGGCTCACGGTCGACTACGGAATGCTGACCGTGCTGTCGTATCCGCTGTTTTTGATCCTCGATTTCATTCAGGGCTACGTGCAGAACTGGGGTCTCGCCATCATCCTGACGACATTCCTGATCAAGCTCGTGTTTTACAAGCTGACGGCGACGAGCGGCCGGTCGATGGCGAAGATGCGAAACCTTGCCCCGCGCATGAAGGCGCTGCAGGAAAAGCACAAGGACGACCGCCAAGCGCTGAGTCAGGCAATGATGGCCCTTTACAAGAGAGAGAAGGTTAATCCGGCTGCCGGCTGTCTGCCGATACTGATTCAGATGCCGTTTTTCTTCGCCTTCTATTGGGTTCTGATCGAGAGCGTGGAAATGCGCCAGGCGCCGTTTGCGCTTTGGATTATGGACCTATCGGTGCGCGACCCGTTTTTCATTCTGCCGCTGCTCATGGGCGGCGCCATGCTGTTCCAGATGCGGCTGAATCCGGCGCCACCGGATCCTGTTCAGGCCCGGGTCATGCAGATCATGCCGATCGCCTTCACGGCGATGTTTGCGTTCTTCCCCTCGGGTCTCGTGCTTTACTGGCTGACCAACACGGTCGTTTCCATAGCTCAGCAATGGCGAATCAATCAGCTGGTCGCGAGGGAATCCTAGCCGGCGAAACGATCGCCGCCGCGGCAACGGCGGCAGGCCAGGCTGCGATCGGAATCGTGAGGATTTCGGGCCCCGCCGCCAGCCGAATCGCCACTGTGATTTGCGGCAGGCCGCTGGCGCCCCGGCGCGCGGAATTCTGCAGCTTTCGAACCGCCGCTGGCGAGGTCATCGACTCCGGGTTAGCGCTTCTGTTCGAGGCGCCTGCTTCATTTACCGGGGAAGATGTGGTCGAGCTGCAGTGCCATGGCTCGCCGGTGGTCATCGACTGGTTGCTCGAGACGATCTGCGCCGCCGGTGCGAGGCCGGCCGAGGCCGGTGAGTTCTCGCTCCGGGCTTTCCTCAACGACAAGCTCGACCTGACCCAGGCCGAGGCGATTGCCGACCTCATAGAAAGTGGCTCTCGCTCGGCCGCGCGGGCGGCGAGCCGCTCGCTGGCCGGCCGCTTCTCGGAGCGCGTGCACGTCGTTCAGCAAGAGCTGACCCGACTCAGGGTCTTGTGTGAGAGCTGGCTCGATTTTCCGGACGAAGACATCGACCACGCGGCCGCTGAAGAGCTCGAGCGCGCGTGGCGTCGACTATGCAGCCTGGTCGATGAGGTGATCGGGCAGGCCGTGCAGGGCCGGCAGCTGCGAGATGGTATGCATGTTGCGATTGCCGGGTTGCCGAATGCCGGCAAGTCGAGCCTCCTGAATCAGCTCGCCGGAACCGATGCAGCGATCGTCACCGAGTTGCCAGGGACAACGAGGGACACCATCAGGGAGACGGTCAATCTCTACGGCCTGTCGCTGACGCTCGTCGATCTGGCTGGGCTGCGCCAGACGGACGACCCGATCGAAGGTGAAGGCATCCGGCGCGCGCAGGCCGAGATCGCCGAGGCGGACCATGTTCTGTGGGTCGCGGACATACGCGACGGCATAGAGAATGCCGAGACGGGTGCGCGGCGAGCGCTCCCGGAGGGACAGCCGTTCAGCATCGTGCTCAACAAGATCGACCTGATAGACGGTGAACCGCGCTGTTTCGAGGATGGCTTCGCCGTCGTGGCGCTGTCAGCCAAAACCGCCAGCGGCATCGAGCTTCTCGCGCAGCACCTGCATGAGCTGGCCGGAGGTGGGGCGGCGGCCGAGGGGGCCTTCACTGCCCGGCGTCGGCATCTCGAAGCGCTCGGAAACGCGCGCGACCGCATCCACGCTGCAGGCACCCGGCTCGGGACCGGCCTCGAGCTGGCCGCAGAAGAGTTGAAGGCCGCGCAATCGTATCTGGATGAGCTGACCGGCGAGCATACGAGCGACGACCTCCTCGGTGAGATCTTTGCCAGCTTCTGCATCGGAAAATAGACCTGCACGGATCAGGCAGCCCTAGTCGCGGTTGACGCTAACGCCGATCCCCGGCTTCAGGGGCGGATGCAGGGAGGCTGAAGTACAGCACGCCGGCCGCGATCAGCGCCGAGACCATCGATCCGAGAAGAATTCCGAGACGATCACCTGCGAAGTAGGCGCCGCTGCCGTGCTCGAACGCGAGCCCGGCGATAAACAGGCTCATGGTGAAACCGATGCCGCAGGCGAACGAGACGCCGAGCAGCTGCAACCAGCTCAAGTCCTTCGGCAAGCGCGCCACGCCGGCCGCTACCGCGATAGCGATGAATCCGAGAATCCCGATCGGCTTGCCGAGCACCAGGCCGAGCAACACACCCAAGGTGACGGGATGCGCGACATCGGCCAGTGACAGGTCGAGCAGATAAAGGCCCGCGTTGGCGAACGCGAACGCCGGCAGGATTGCATAGGCGACGGGCCCGTGCAGGTCGTGCTCGAGCTCGCGCAACGGAGATCCGCCCTCGCGATCGCGAATCGGAATGCAAAACGCGATGAGCACTCCGGCCAGCGTCGCGTGAACACCCGATTTGAGCACGGCAACCCAGAGGACTACGGCCAGCAGCAGATAGGCAGACTTGCGCACCACACCGAGACGGTTCATCACGATGGCCAGCGACAGCGTCGCCGCGCCGATGATCAGTCCGGTCATCGACAGGTCTTCGGAGTAGAACATGGCGATGATGACGATTGCGGCAAGGTCATCGAAGATGGCCAGGGTCAGCAGAAAGAGCTTGAGCGTCAGCGACACGCGCGTGCCAAACGCCACCAGCAGTGCCAGCGCGAAGGCAATGTCGGTGGCCACCGGTATGGCCCAGCCGTCCATTGCTACCGAATCGCCCCAGTTGAGCCAGCCGTAAATCGCTGCCGGAACGACCATGCCGCCGAGGGCGCCGACTCCGGGCAGCATGACCTGGGAGACAGACGAGAGCTCGCCCTCGAGAAACTCACGCTTGATCTCCAGGCCGATGAGGAAAAAGAAAATGGCCATGAGGCCGTCGTTGATCCAGAGGAGCAGAGGCTTGCTGATTTCGAGCGTTCCGATCTGGACCGCGACCGTGGTGTCCAGCAGCGCGGCATAGGCGCCAGACAGCCCGCTGTTCGCGACAAGGAGCGCAATGATCGCGGAGCTCAGCAGCAGAATGCCGCCTGCTGACTCCAGCTTGACGAAGTCCCTTACCGCGCCGAGCAGCGGGATCTCGCTCTTTTTCTGCTGACTGGTCTGGTTCATTCTCGAGTCTGTCATTGGCCAGTGTCGGGGCGCACAGCGGGTGCCTCGACGCCGGACGCATGGTGTCGGACTTGGGCCCGTGCTACAAGGAGCGGTTCGAGCCGGCTGGTCTGCCGGTTTCATCCAGGGAGGCCAGGAATGAGCTTTTTCGAGTGTCGGGCACCGGCTTGCGCCGCTTCGAGCGGCTCGGTCGATCTGATCGTGCGGCCCTCGCGCAAGGATCTCGGAGAATTCTCAGTGGCTCGCGCGCTAAGCGCTGCCCGCATCGAGCAGGCGAAGCGCGACTGGAAAGATGGCCGCTTTGCGATGATCGACGGCGACGAGGAGTTTATTCCGCTACCGGATTAGGGGCCGCTGAATCGTGGTCCGGACCGGTTCGGGTGGGAGCGAAACGCGGTGAATCTGTCCTAGTTCTTCAGCTTCGGCTCGCCGTGCCACTTCACGGGCAGCCTCGTCACCGTGGCCAGATCGCGAGTCAGCTCGGCTGTGTGGGAGATTTCAATGCCGTCACCGCCGAATTGCTTCGCGAGGCACAGGGTCTTTTCGATGCGGGCCAGCAGGCCGTCAACAGTGTCTGTGCCGTTGAAGGCGGCGATGGCGATCGACACAGTGAACGTCAGGCTGGTGGAGCCGAGCTTCGAGATCGCTTGCCGGATTCGAAACGCGAACTGCTCGGCGCGCTTCAGCCGGCAGCCTGGCAAGAGCAGCATGAGGCTGTCGCCGTCGTACCTTCCCATGAGGCAGCGCAGGTTGCCCCACTGCGGCAGGTCGAGCGTGCCTCGAATCGCTTCGGCGGTGTCGGCAATCAGTGTGTCGCCCGCGCTCAAGCCGTGTTGCTCGTTTACCTTGCGCAACTGGTCGATGTCGATCAGACAAATGCAGAACGGCTTGCCCATATCGAGCGCGAAGCGCCATTCGTCGACCAGCTGGCTCAGGAAATAGGGCCGGGTGAACGCGCCGGTCAAACCGTCGCGAGCGCTATACCGGCTGAGGATTCTTGACTCGGAGCCTTCTTGCATTTCTCTTTGACTCTAATCACCCCACTGAAGACGCGCTCAGATTGCCAGCATTCACGTTTACGCTGCGTGAAGCTCATCTCAGATGAGAGATGGCTCAATTGACATAAACGAAATGAAGTCGCTAGCCGAGTAACGCTTCACGTTTGTAGAGCCGGGTCGTAACGAGCGCCAGCAAGAGAGCGTATAGAAGGGTGCTTGCGACCGAGTTCGACAGCATCAGCGGAGCAACCGAATCACCCCTGATCAGCGCCGTAATAAGCAGGTGTTGACTCATGCTTGGCACCCACATGAGCGACTGCGACGGCGCTACGTTAAGCATCGTCGCGATAGCAACCGGGAGCGTCGGCACAAGAAGCAGGAGCCCGAGCCAGGTCTGGGCTTCCTTGTAGGTCTTGGTGAACGACGCCACCAGGGTCATCAGGATGGCGCCGAGCAAAGCGAAAGGGGCAAGCAACAGGAAGGCATAGACGGCCGTCAGCGGCGTGAAGCCCGAGCTCATGCCGAGCTCGTCGAGCGGCAGATAGGGCATCGCGACCGTGAAGCCGATCAGGGTCAGCGCCAGGGACATGAGCATGAAGATTACCGTTGCGAAAACTTTGCCGAGCAAAAGGCTCGTCCGTGATACCGGCGTCGTCAGCAACGGCTCCAGCGAATGGCGCTCCCGCTCCCCCGCTGTCGTGTCGATCGCGAGGTACATTCCGCCCATAAGGACGGCGAACAGCAGGAAATACGTCAGGATGCTGAGCACGAGCGCTGACCGGCCGGTCGGTGTCGAGACGTCGTAGCCATCGATGATGATCGGTCGCAGGGCAGCAGGGCTCACACCTCGCGCCATAAGTCTCAGGGTACCGATGCGGTCGGAATAGGCTCTGAGCACGGACTGAAGGCGCTGCACCCGATCGCTGTCACGAGAGTCCGAGCGGTCGAATACGATCGTGATGCGGGCCGGCACGTCACTGCCGAGGTCTTCGCTGAAGGAATCCTCGAGCACGGCAACGTAGCCATGAGCGCCGCTGGTGACAGCCCGACGCGCGGATTCCAGGTCCGCAATGTCGTGCCCGGTGTCGGCGTCGATGCCTCCGGAGGCGAGAAACTCGCGGAGATTGCCGGCGGCCTCGATGCCGACGAACGGCACGCTCAGACGCTCTTCGCTGGAAGTCACCGACTGATTGACGACCAGCTGAATCATCAGGACGAACATGAGCGGGGCAAACAGCGGGCCGAACGCGAGAGTCGAGAACATCGTGCGGCGATCGCGCACGTTATCGATGATCTCCTTGCGGCAGACGACGGCGATCGGATTCATGGTCGGGCACCGTTCACAGCATCGACGAAAACCTGCTCCAGGTCGCGCTCGTCATATTGCTCGCGCAGCGCCGCCGGGGTCCCTCTCGCTGCGAGCCTGCCGTGCGCGATGATCACGATGTCGTCAGCCAGCGCTGCGATCTCCTGCATGACGTGACTCGACAGCAGGATGCAGCAGCCGCGACGTTTGAGCTCGTGGAGCCAGTCCCTGAGGTCGCGAGTTGCCATGACGTCGAGCCCGCTGGTCGGCTCGTCGAGCAGCAGGTAATCGGGTTTGTTGACGAGGGCGCGTCCGAGCGCCACTTTGGTCCGCTCGCCCTGGGAGAAGCCTTTGGCGCGGCGGTTGGCGATCGCTGCGAGATCGAGTCGCTCTACCAGCTCGTCGATGCGCGCGTCGAGCGCGCGCTGCTCGATTCCATGCAGGTCGCCGTAGTAGCGAATGTTCTCGATCGCCGTCAGCTGAGGATAGAGTCCGGCGCCGTGCGGCAGCACGCCAAGCAGGCGGCGCGCGTCCAGCGGCGCTGCGGCAACGTCGATTCCGTTTATCGAAGCCCGGCCGCCGTCGGCTCGCATGACGGTCGAGAGTATGCGCAGACAGGTCGACTTGCCTGCGCCGTTTGGCCCGAGCAGGCCCGTGATCTGACCGCGCGGTGCCGAGAAGCTGACCCCGTCGAGCGCCTGAACGCGGTCGAAGCGCTTCGTAAGGTTGCTGACCTCGATCATCAGGTTAGGGACTCGGCCCCTGGAAGCTCACAAAGAATGGCATCGGCGGCGCCTCGTGCAGACACGCCGGGTCGATCGCGGCGGCGTCGGCGGATTCGATGAAGTCGTGCATCAGCCGCGGCACGCAGCCGACGCTTGCGAGACCGTGACCCTTGGCGTGACCGACAAGGTGTCGGGAATTGCTGAGTCCGGATGCGATGACTTGGTCCGCATTCGCCGGCGGGGTAACCGGGTCGTGTTCACCGGATAACAAGAGCACCGGACGATCACTCACTACGGGCTCCTTGAAATCGTCGTCGAGCACGCCTGCGGGCCAGGACTCACAAATGGCCTCGAGGCCGTCGACAACGGCCGTGCCGAGGTAGAGCAAAGCTGCGTCGGGCGAGCGCTCGGCAGGGAACCAGGGCGCGTCCTCCGTGCAGACGACCGAGTTATGCATCGCGAACCCGATCGAATCCGCGACAGCCTGAATCTGCAATTCAGCCTGCGCGGCCAGGGGAAGGTAATTGCCATCGTGGGCGGCTTCGATGATTAGCGGCAACAGGGCGACCGTCGCGTCGCTGTAGCTCATGAAGCGAACGACTCCCTGCAGGTGAGTCTCGTCGAGCTCGATGCTCTTCGGCTCGCCGGTGACGGGATCATTGAGCACGACCTCGACGCTCTGGCCGGAGAACCGGCGCCTGAGCTCGGCGAAACGCTCTCTGATATCCGAGAATCGATTGGCGCAATCAGGCGTCTCGGCGCAGCGCGCGAAAATCGCATCGAGAGCGTCCTGCGCATCGGTGGCGATGGCGGGACCCAGCGCGAGCTCGGCCGGAACGATGCCGTCGAGGATGGCGCTTCTGACGCGATCGCCGTGGCGGCGGAGATAGTGCTGGGCCACGCGAGTCCCGTACGAGACCCCGTAAATATTCCATTCGGCAATGCCCAGTGTTTGCCGCAGCGTCTCGAGATCCCGGATCGCGACCGAGGTCGTGAACTGACGCGGGTCGTGCTCGAATTCGGCCACGCAGGATTCCACCGTCTGTCGAATCTCGCCCGGTGTCGCGGTGACGAGCTCGAAATCCTCGGGCAGCTCGCAGTCGAGGCCGAGCAGCGAGCGCCCTGTTCCCCGTTGGTCCAGCAGCAGGATGTCACGCTCGCGCAGCAATGGCTCGAAGGCGACGCGGGCCTGCAGGTAGAGGTCCACGGCGCTGCCGCCAGGCCCACCATTGATCAGCAGCACCGGATCCGGTGCGGGGTTTGCCGTTCGTGCCGGAATGCGAGCAAAGAAAAGCTCGAGGTGCCCGCTCTCCGGCTCAGAGTAATCCTCCGGTACCCTGAGTCTCGCGCACTGGCCAAAAGCAGCAGGAAGCGATTCCTGAAGTAGCCGGCAGGGCGTCTCGTCCGGCATGGACTGTCCCTGAGCCGTTCCGGTCACGGAAAACGGCATAACGAGGGCGAGAACCGCGAACGAGCGGACACGAATCATACAGACACTGATACCCTGGCCTTACTCGTCCGAGGCCGCTTCTATTGCTCTTAGCAGTATCGCCTCTGCTGCCGGAAATTCACGTGATGCGTTCGCCAGAAAAACGCCTCGCGCCATCATCAGCGGAGTCCAGCCGAGAGCGTTCGAGACATTCGGCTCAGCCCCCTCGTCGATCAGATATTGCGTAATCGAAGGCTGGTTGGAGATGATCGAGCCGTGCAATGCTGTCGAGTCATCCCAGCGAGGATCGCCAACACCCAGGTCGACGAGATCGTCGATGTTGTAGGGGTAATAGAGCAGGGTGTAGTCGGGTGGACCCTCCATCGGGTAGTCACCGAAATCGGCACGCGCGTTCACGTCATTGCCGAGATTGACGGACAACCGCACGGCTTCGAGCCGCTCGGCCTCGGAGACACCGGTATGCGGCCCTGGTGTTTCACCTTCCCAGGTGTCGAGACCCGCGGCCACCATTAATGGAGTGATACCGAAACGGTTCGTCAGGAGCGGATCGGCGCCGCCGTCGACGAGGACCCGCATCAGCTCTGCGTCGCCGTTCTTCGCGGCGATATAAAAAGCGGTAGCGCCGTTGAAGGTCAGAAGGTGGCGGCCGAGCACGAGTCCGGGCGGATTTCGGGCCGTGCCACCAAGCTTGTTGAAGCGGCTCTCTTGCCAGTCGATCCGGACGTTCGGGTTGGCGCCGGCTTCGAGCAGCTGCTGCGCCAGCTCGAGGCTGGTAACTCTGCCGGTAGCCCTGACCGGCGCATCGGCCTCGCCGCCGACGGCGGCCGTGCCCGTCGCGCCGGGCTTGCGAAGCCAGGCAATCGTGTGCAGCGGGGACCCGCGCGGATCTGGGATGTTCGGGTCGGCGCCGTGCTCGAGCAGCATCGACGCAAGCTCGTAGTAGCCATTGACGACGGCCATGTTCAGGGCGCTGGTCCCGTCGGTCGCGATGACATCGAGGTTTGCGCCGGCGTCGATCAGGACCCCGAGCGCGTCGAGCTTCGCTTCGCGCACGGCAAACAACACAGCGGTGAAGCCGCCTGTCGAGACGGCCTCGAGCTCAGCACCACCGGCGAGCAGCAGCGAGACGGCTTCGGCATTGCCGTGTCCGGCTGCCCACATAAGCGCGGTCTGGCCGCGATACGGCTCTGTGAGACCGGGCTCGGCACCGCCCCCGAGCAGCGCGGCGACCGCTGTCGGCCGACCGTTGCGAGCGGCGAGCATTAACGGTGTCTCGCCCTCGCCGGAAAGGCCGTTCGGATCGGCCCCGGCCTCGAGCAGTTGATCTATGATCGCCGTGTCGCCATTGAGGGCGGCCAGCGCCAGAGGGGTGACGCTATTTCGTGTGGGCCGGTCGATCTGTGCGCCCTGGGCGAGAAGCAGCTCGACGACTTCGGCGTGGCCTGCCGCAATCGCATGGTGCAAAGCCGTCGAGCCGTCAGCACCCGGGGAATCGACGACAGGCCCATTGGCGAGGATCGAAGCAACGGCTTCGCGATTACCCTCGCTTGCGGCCTCGATGAGCCGGGCGTCGGCTTCGAGCGATGACAAAGGCGCAATGCTGGCGGCAACTGCCAGCAAAAGGGTAAACGGACAGTTGCGAATACGTGCAGCGTCGTGCGCCATGCTGTCCCCCACTCGATTCATCAGTTGCTCACAAGCTGGCTGGAGTAACCCAAGCTACAATCTCCTCAATGATACGTTGGTAGCAGGCAGAAATGACCTCAGGGTTAGGGTATCGGGTCATCGGTGCGGTTGCGGGAGTCGCTGTCCTCGGGGCGGCGATCGTCTTGGTTGGCACCGAGGCCGGCCGCGCGCTGTTCGACCGTGAGGCGAGCGAGACGATGGCCGAGACGCTCGAATCCTACTGTGTCAGTTGTCACAATGGCATCGATCTCACGGCCAACCTTGCGCTCGACGGCAACGAGCTTACCGATATCGGCGCCCATGCCGAGGTCTGGGAAAAGGTCCTGCACCGGCTCGATGGCGGCTCGATGCCGCCACTCGGCGAGCCGCGCCCTGGCTCCGATGCCTACGAGACGATTGTCGGGCATCTCGAGGCGGAGCTCGATGCGGCGGCCGCGGTGGCGCCGAATGCTGGCCGGTTGCCGCTGTTACGCCGGTTGACCCGCACGGAGTACAAGAACGCGATCCGCGATCTTCTTGCGCTCGACAATCTTCCTGTCGAAATGGATTTCGAGCTGTTGCTGCCGGCCGACAACGCCTCGAGCGGATTCGACAATATCGCGGATTTGTTGTTCGTCTCGCCGGTCACGATGGAGCGCTATCTCGGCGCGGCACAGAAGATCGCCCGACTGGCGGTCGGCGATCCTCGAATGCCAACGATGGTCAACATTCACAGACTGCCGCTCGAGCTGCCACAGGATGAGCCGGTCGCAGGTTTGCCTTTCGGCACTCGAGGCGGGCTGGTGACGGAAACCTATTTCCCGCTCGATGCAGATTACGTCTTTGTTATAGAGCCTGGGCGGGCTCGAGAGATCCACGAGGTGGAGCTCACGATCGATGGTGAGCGGGTCGCCCTCGGTGAAGTGGGTCGCGGGTCAGGTGGCCCCGGGGGTGATAGCCGTCTCGAGTTCCGGGTGCCGGTCTCGGCCGGGCCGCACATTGTGGGAGCGACATTCGTCCGCCGAACGCATGCGCTCGACGAATCGACAGTGCGCGTTCAGCGTCGGAGTCGCGGCACGCTGCCTGCGATCGAGCTCGTAACAATATCGGGGCCCTTCGCGCCGACGGGTTCGGGCACCACCCCGAGCCGCGACAGGATCTTCCTGTGCACGCCGGAAGTCGCGGCCGACGAAGCGCCGTGTGCGCGTCGGATTCTGGCAACGCTTGCTGGCCGGGCCTATCGGCGCCCGGTTACGGATGCCGATATCGAGCCGCTGATGGCGTTCTATGAGGACGGTCGCAACGAAGGTGGGTTCGATGCCGGCGTTCAGCGAGCGCTCGAGCGGTTGCTCGTCAGCCCGCTGTTCCTTTACCGCATCGAGCGTGTGCCAGAGTCGGCCGAGGCGGGGCAACCGTTCCCCGTAAGCCCGGTGGAGCTTGCCTCCAGGCTTTCGTTCTTTCTCTGGAGCAGTCTTCCGGATGATCGCCTGCTCGAGCTTGCGACGAGCGGGGCACTGGCCGACGACGACGTGCTCGTGGCCGAGGCCGAGCGCATGCTGAAAGATCCGCGCGCCGCGTCGCTGGTGAATAACTTTGCGGCCCAGTGGCTGTTCCTGCGGGACGTCGAGGCGAAGGACCCCGATGTCTTCATTTTCCGCGACTACGACGAAGGGTTGCGCGAAGCGTTCATGCACGAGACCGAGCTGTTTGTCGGAAGCGTGCTGCGGGAGGAGCGCAGCGTGCTCGATCTGATCAGAGCCGACTATACGTTCGTCAACGAGCGACTCGCGGAGCATTACGGGATCCCGCATATCAAAGGCAGCCGCTTCCGTCGGGTGACGTTCCCGGAGGGCAACCCGCGCGGCGGGCTGCTCGGTCAGGGGAGCATCCTGACACTGACGTCCTACCCGACGCGAACCTCGCCCGTGCTGCGCGGCAAATATATCCTCGACAATCTCCTGGCCTCACCACCGCCGCCGCCTCCACCCGATGTGCCGGCGCTCGAGGCAGCTATGAACGACGAGCAGGCGACGATGACCCTGAGGGAGTCAATGGCGCGGCACCGCGAGAACCCGGAATGCGCGAGCTGCCATGCCCTGATGGACCCGATCGGCTTTGCCTTCGAGAATTTCGACGCGATTGGCCGCTGGCGCGAGACCGAGGGCGGTCTGCCGATCGACGTGGCGAGCACGCTCGTCGACGGCACAGTGGTTGACGGGGTGGAAGGGCTCAGAGCACTGTTGCTTTCGGATTCCGAGCGCTTTGTCAGCGCCGTGACCGAGAAACTTCTGATGTATGCTCTTGGTCGAAACGTGCAGTATTACGATCGTCCGACGATTCGGGACATTGTTCGTGCCGCGGCTGACGACGATCACACTTTTTCGGCGCTGATTCGCGGTATCGTGACCAGCGTGCCGTTTCGAATGCGAATGACTTCCGACGCGCAACCGACAGGAGGCGAGGGGTAACCAGATGTTTGTGACCAGGAAGGCCCTGCCGCGACGCACATTCCTGCGAGGCGTCGGCACATCGCTGGCGCTGCCACTGCTCGATTCCATGTTTCCGGCGTTTGCGGCCGATGCGGCGAGCGGACCGCCGCGCCTCGGTTTCATCTATGCAGGTAACGGAATAGTCCATGAGCACTGGACGCCAAAAACTGCTGGCACCGATTTCGAGCTGACGCGAAACCTTGCTTCGCTCGTAAACGTCCGCGAGCAGCTCAATGTCGTCTCGGGTCTGGCCCATCTCGAGGCCGACACCAAAGGCGACGGCACGGGCGATCACCCGCGTGCTTCGGCTGCGTGGCTGACGGGTGTGCATGCCTACGACCGCACGCGTCCCGGCGTCGAGGTCAAGCTCGCGACCTCGGCCGACCAGATTGCGGCCCGCGTCATTGGCGCCGATACCCAGCTGCCGTCGATCGAGCTGAGTATTGACCCGCCGATGCAGGGAGCCTGTGATGCGGGCGACTGCTTCTACGTGAACACCGTTTCCTGGCGTAACGAAACCACGCCGAACCTGGCGGAGTTGCATCCGCGAGTCGTCTTCGAGCGCCTTTTCGGTGATGGTGGTTCGAGCGAGGAGCGTCTGGCGCGAGCGCGCGTCACGCGGAGTATCCTCGATTCCGTTCTCGATGAGGCTGCGCGGCTGGCAGGCACCCTCGGCGCCGGGGACGCGCGCAAGCTCGACGAATATCTCGATTCGGTGCGCGAGATCGAACGCCGCATTCAGAGCGCCGAATCAAGCGGCGCTCAGGATATTGCACTTCCCGAGCGACCAACGAGCATTCCGGATACCTACCAGGAGCACGCTCGCATCATGTATGACCTGCAGGTGCTGGCGTTTCAGGCGGACATAACGCGAATCACGAGCATGATCGTGGCGCGCGAACTGTCCGGTCTCAGCTACCCGAATATCGGGGTGTCGAACGGGCACCACAACGTGTCGCATCATCGCGACGACCCGGACCTTATCGACGAGAAGACGCGGATCGACACCTATCATGTCGAGCTTTTCGCCGAGTTTGTCGAGAAGCTGCAAGCGACGCCTGATGGTGATGGCAGCCTGCTCGATCACAGCCTGATTCTCTATGGCAGCGGAATGGGCGACGGCAACCTGCACCGGCACGACGAACTGCCGCTGCTGACCGTTGGCCGCCTCGGCGGCAAGATCCGCACCGGCCAGCATCTGGTCTATCCCAGGCATACGCCGATGACGAATCTGCTGTTGACGGTGCTCGACAAGGTCGATGCAGAGGTGGACTCGCTGGGCGACAGCACCGGGCGCCTGTCGCCCGACCTGCTCTCGTCCTAGTGGGCTCAGGAAGCGCTTCGCTCACGTTGAGGCTGTAGATTTATCCAGCTAAGGTTGATGCATGGCTAACCGCCAGCACATTCGCCCGGGCCGCGGTGCGGCATCGAACCCGGCAGGACGATTCGAGTCGACACGCTCGGACGCAGCCGACGACGGTTGGGGCATCCTTGACGAGCCGCTGCCGAGGCTCGAGACCAGTGTCCTGGCGGAGAGCGCCAAACGAATCATTGCGCATAACGACTCGCCCGACATCCCGTTCACCCAGTCGATCAATCCCTATCGCGGCTGCGAGCATGGTTGCGTCTACTGCTATGCGCGTCCGAGTCACGCGTTCGTCAACCTGTCGCCCGGCCTCGATTTCGAAACGCAACTTTTCTACAAGCGCGATGCGCGACCACTGCTCGAAAAGGAGCTTGCGGCAAAAAACTATCAGTGCTCGCCGATAGCCCTCGGATCCAATACCGATCCCTATCAGCCGATCGAACGGGAATATGGCGTGACGCGGAGCATTCTGGAGCTGCTCTCCGAGTGTGACCATCCGGCGACGATCGTCACCAAGGGTGCGGCACTGATTGCGCGCGATATCGACCTGCTCAGCAGCATGGCTGAGCGGCGCCTCGTGGCTGTCTATATCAGCATCACGACGCTGGACGCGAAACTCAAACGAACGCTGGAGCCACGCGCGGCCTCGCCGAAGTCGAGGCTGGCGACGATGGAGCGCCTCGCAGGAGCTGGTATACCTGTCGGCGTCATGGTCGCTCCGGTCATTCCGGCACTGACCGACCACGAGCTCGAAGCGATACTCGGTCAGGCGGCGCAGGCGGGTGCCGAATCAGCGGGTTTCGTCATGCTGCGTCTCCCACACGAAGTTGCCGGGCTGTTCAAGGAGTGGCTGCTTGCCCACGAGCCGCTCAAGGCGACGCATGTGATGTCCCGGATCAAAGCAATGCGCGGCGGTCGCGAGAACGACCCGAACTTCGGCAGCCGGCAGCGCGGTTCGGGCGTTTATGCCGACCTGTTTCGCGAACGTTTCGAGCTGGCTGCGCGCAAGCTCGGGCTGAATCAAAACGAAGCCCGGTTCGAGCTCGATAGCGGTCGCTTCAAGCCGCCGATCGGCGAGTCGGCGCAGCAGCGCCTGTTCTAAACCCGATACAATCGCGGCCCATGAACCAGGGATCGCGCAATCGTTACGACTGCATCGTGATTGGCGGTGGCCATGCCGGGACCGAGGCGGCGCTCGCCGCTGCCCGAAGTGGCGCCGACACGCTGCTCGTGACTCATAAGCTCGAAACGCTGGGTCAGATGAGCTGCAATCCGGCCATTGGCGGCATCGGCAAGGGCCACCTGGCCCGGGAGGTCGATGCGCTCGGCGGCGCAATGGCGCTCGCGATCGATCGCGCCGGAATTCACTTCCGGACTCTGAACGCGAGCAAGGGTCCTGCTGTCAGGGCGACGCGGGCGCAGGCCGATCGCAGGCTTTATCGCCAGGCGATTCGTGAAACGCTCGAGGTCCAGCCCCGGCTTGCGCTGGTCGCCGATGGGGTGGCGGACCTCGAGATCGACCAGGGTGTCGTTCGTGGTGTGGTCACGGAGGGCGGCCATCGCTTCGAGAGCGCCGCAGTGGTTCTGACGGTCGGCACATTTCTCAACGGGCGCATCCATGTCGGCGAGTCGAAGCGCGCCGGCGGCCGGATCGGCGACGCAGCAGCCATCCCGCTCGCTGCGCGTCTGCGAGATCTCGGCCTTGCCGTCGGGCGGCTCAAAACGGGCACACCGCCGAGAATCGATGGCGCCACGATCGACTACTCCCGGCTTGCCGCGCAGCCGGGCGATCAGCCCGCGCCTGTGTTCTCGTTTATTGGCAGCCGCGCGGGCCGACCACCCGAGCGCGAGTGTCATATCACGCACACCAACCAGCGAACACACGAGATCATCCGCCGGGCGCTCGACCGATCGCCGCTGTTCAGCGGCGAGATCGCCGGCGTCGGTCCGCGCTACTGCCCGTCTATAGAGGACAAGGTCGTTCGCTTCGCCGAGCGCGATGCGCATCAGATTTTTCTCGAGCCCGAGGGTCTCGATACCGATCTCGTCTACCCGAACGGGATCTCGACGTCTTTGCCCGTCGATGTGCAGGAGTCACTGGTGCACTCGATCGCGGGGCTCGAGAACGCCAGGATCACCCAGCCCGGCTACGCCATCGAGTATGACTACTTCGATCCGCGCGATCTGAAGCTCTCACTCGAAAAGAAAGCCGTCCGAGGCCTCTACTTCGCCGGGCAGATCAACGGCACGACGGGCTACGAGGAGGCTGCGGCTCAGGGCATCGTTGCCGGAATCAACGCAGCGCGCGCGACGCGGAATGAAGCGCCCTGGACGCCGCGCCGTGACGAAGCCTATATCGGCGTCCTGATCGATGACCTCGTGACCCGCGGCACGTCGGAGCCGTATCGAATGTTCACGAGCCGGGCCGAGTACCGCCTCATGCTGCGAGAAGACAATGCCGACGCGAGATTGACGCCCGTCGGGCGGAAGCTCGGCGTCGTTGACGACCGACGCTGGGAGTCGTTCGAACGCAAGCGCGAAGCGCTCGAGAATGAGCGCGCAAGGCTCGATTCGATTGTCGTCCGTCCCCGGGACGTGCCGGATGAGCACGTGCTCGCATCGCTCAAGCGCGATGCGACCTGTGGCGCATTGCTCAGACGGCCCGAAGTCCGGCATGGCGATCTGACTGCGCTCGAGCGCGTCGGCGGGCCGGCGGGCTTTGCGGGCCTGTCGGCAGAGGCGCGCGAGCAGGTCTCGAAGAGTCTCGAGATCGAGGCGCGGTACTACGGTTATATCGAACGGCAGGGACGCGAGATCGAGCGCTCTCGGGGCGCCGAGTCAGTGCAGCTTCCTGACGACATCGATTACGGCAGCGTTCAGGGCTTGTCCAACGAGGTCAGGGAAAAACTCGCGCGCATCCGCCCGGCGACGATCGGTCAGGCCGGGCGCGTCTCGGGCATGACACCGGCCGCGATCTCGCTGCTGCTCGTCCATCTGAAGAAGAGTCAGCAGTCCCGGCGACGGGCATGATGGAGCCCGGGTATCGCGGGGGCGTGCCGCGGGCGTGCGGCGGACTTTGCGGCCCGTGCCCGGCATGAAACCGCTGAACAGCGAAGCCGTTGCGGCCAGGCTCGAGGCGAAGGGGGTCGCCGTCAGTGCATCCGAAGCCAGGGATCTCACCGGTTATCTGAACCTGCTCGAGCAATGGAATCGGGTCCACAATCTGACCGGAATCCGCGATCGGGCGGAGCTCATCGAGCGGCACCTGATCGAGAGTCTGGCGCTCAGGCCATACGTCGTTGGCCCGGCGGCGGCCGACGTGGGTTCCGGGGGCGGCTTGCCGGGCGTCCCGCTGGCCGTCTGCCTGCCCGGGATCGCCTTCACCCTGATCGAGAGCCGCCGCAAGCGGGCAAGCTTCCTGCGGCATGTCGCCGCTGAGCTCGGCCTCGAGAATATCGACGTCGCCCATTCGCGGGCCGAGCAGGTAACGAGCGGCCCGTTCGCTACCGTGCTGGCGCGGGCCGTGGCGCCGCCGGCGGAGCTCCTGGCCGTGACTGGCCCGTTGCTGGCGCCGGGCGGGCGGCTGGTGCTGCTGACGGGTGCCACCAAGAGCCGCGAGATCGTTAGCCTGGCTGCCGGCTTTCGCCAGCTGGACGTCGATTCGGCGGCGGGCGTCCTGAAGAGCCGCGTCGTCGTTCTCGAGCGCGAAGCCGTGTCGTGAGCAACCGACTCGAGTAATAATTCGGCATGGCAAAGATCATTGCGATAGCGAACCAGAAGGGCGGCGTCGGCAAGACGACGACCTGCGTGAACCTTGCGGCCTCGCTGGCCGCTACCAAGCGTCGTGTGCTGATGATCGATCTGGACCCGCAGGGCAACGCGACGATGGGTTGCGGAATCGATAAGAACGAAGTCGAGCGCAGCGCCTACGATGTGCTCGTCGGGCAATGTGAAGTTGCCGAGGCCGTCTTGCCCGCGGCAGAGGGTGGTTACCTGGTCTTGCCTTCGAACCAGGAGCTTGCAGCCGCCGAGGTGGAGCTCCTGAGCCAGCATAACCGGGAGTTTCGGCTGCGCGATGCGCTGGCGGGTTTCGCCGACGACTTCGACTACGTCCTGATCGACTGCCCACCGGCGATGAACATGCTCACCGTCAACGCGCTGATCGCTGCGAATCATGTCCTGATTCCGATGCAGTGTGAGTATTACGCGCTCGAGGGCCTCAGTGCCCTCGTCGATACGATCGAGCAGATCCGCGAGCGCGCGAATCCCTCGCTGTCGATTCACGGCATTCTGCGGACCATGTTCGATCCACGAAACAATCTGGCCAACGAGGTGTCGGCGCAGCTGCATGAGCACTTCGGCGACCGCGTCTATCGAACCGTGATTCCGCGCAATGTCCGGCTCGCCGAGGCGCCGAGCTTCGGCCGGCCGGCCCTGTTTCACGACAAGTACTCCCGTGGCGCGCTGGCGTATCTGGCGCTCGCGGGTGAAATCAACCGACGTGAAAGCGCCGGGCGGTAAACGCATAATAATGTGATGGCGAAACGGAAGAGTCTCGGTAGAGGACTCGATGCCCTCTTGAGCACGAGCGGGCAGACGGGCACACCTTCGCCGCAAACGGACCTGCGCGAGCTGCCGCTCGACCTGTTGAGTCGCGGCAAGTATCAGCCGCGCGTCGACATGCACGAAGATAGCCTCAGGGACCTTGCCGAGAGCATCCGTGCTCAGGGCGTGGTGCAGCCGATCGTGGTTCGCTCGATCGGCAAGTCGAACGGCGAAACGCGCTACGAGATCGTCGCCGGCGAGCGGCGCTGGCGTGCGGCCCAGCTGGCGGGGCTCGCGACGGTGCCGGCGCTGATACGCGACATCCCCGACGAAGCCGCGGTCGCCGTGGCGCTGATCGAGAATATCCAGCGGGAGAACCTCAACCCGATCGAAGAGGCCAGGTCACTGTCGAAGCTCGTGACCCAATTCGAGATGACGCATGCCGAGGCTGCCGAGGCGGTAGGCCGCTCCCGAGCGGCCGTGTCCAACCTGCTGCGCCTCCTGGATCTGCCCGATTCCGTCAGTCAGCTGCTCGAGTCGGGGCAGCTGGATATGGGCCATGCCCGCGCGCTGCTCGGGATCAGCTCGCCGGAAGTCATGGTGGAGCTTGCGAGGAAGGCCGTGCGGCAGGGCTGGAGCGTTCGCGAGACGGAGCGGGCCGTGCGGCGGCTGGAGCGCGACAAGGCGCGCCCGGCACCGGCGCCGCAGAAGAAGGATCCGAACGTGCGCCGGCTCGAGACGGAGCTCGCGGAAACGCTCGGTGCCGCGGTCTCGATCGAGAGCACGCGCTCGGGCGGCCGGATCGTGATCCGCTACGGTAGCCTGGACGAGCTCGACGGCATCCTTGCGCATATTAAGTGAGTTGATCGACCCGGAGCGACTGCTTACAATACGCGCGTCCAGCCGAGGCCTGTTGCCGCCGGCTATTTTTTTGGCCGTAGCCACTGAGGCGATTCAAGAGTTCACCGTGCCGAAACCCGGGAAACAGCCGATCGTGTCGATCTTGCTGGCCCAGGCTCTCGTGGGTGGAATCGTTGCCAGCGGGCTCGCGCTCTGGCAGGGAAGCACTGCCGGGATATCGGCGCTGATGGGCGTCGGCGTGGCGGTTCTGCCGAACGCGTTCCTGGGAGCCTTGCTGCTGAGCCGGGCAGCCGGCAGGAGCGCTCGCGCCTTGCTCGGCGCGGCGTGGCTCGGTGAGCTCGGGAAGCTGGTGTTGACCGCGGTGCTGTTCGCCGCCGTGTTCATGCTGGCGCGACCAATCTCGGTGCTGGCCGTGTTTGGCGGGTATATCGCTGCACAGCTCGTTATTCTGTGCGCGCCGCTATTGGGCACGAAGCGACTGGACGGCAGAGAAGGCAAGGCAGAGACTTAGAGAATGGAAGAAGAAGCTCACGGCGCGTACGCAACGGCCGGCGAATACATTCAGCACCATCTGACCAACCTTTCAGTTTGCTACGACAATGGTCACCTGGCGTGGAATCACTGCGAGGGCAATTTCCTCGCCCTGCATATCGACTCCATGTTCTTCTCGCTGATTCTCGGCGGTTTGTTCATCTGGCTCTTCGGGCGCGTGGCGAAGAACGCGACATCAGGCCGTCCCGGCAAGATGCAGGCCGCCATCGAGCTCATCGTGCTGTTTGTCGACAATGCCGTCAAAGACGCTTTTCACGGTAAGAACAAGGTCATCGCGCCGCTGTCGCTGACGATTTTCGTCTGGGTCTTCCTGATGAATCTCATGGATCTGATCCCGGTCGACTGGCTGCCCTGGGCCGCTACCTTCGTCGGGGTCGAGTACCTCAAGGTCGTGCCGACGACGGACGTCAACGTCACGTTCGCCATGTCGATTTCGGTCTTCATCCTGACCATCTATTACTCGCTTAAGATCAAGGGCTTCGTCGGTTTCTCGAAAGAGTTCACGATGCATCCCATTGCGCCGCCGACCAAAGGCATCGGCATAGTCGCGGCGCCGCTGATCATCGCGTTCAATTTCATACTCGAGACGGTGGCATTTCTGGCGCGGCCAGTGTCGCTGTCCCTGCGACTGTTCGGGAACATGTATGCCGGTGAGCTGATCTTCATCCTGATCGCGCTGATCGGCCTCTGGCAGTTGCCGCTGCACTTCGGCTGGGCCGTGTTCCACATACTTGTGATCACGCTGCAGGCCTTCATATTTATGATGTTGACGATCGTTTACCTGAGTCAGGCGCACGACACGGGTCACTGATCGGCAACTAGTTTTTTGATTCGACTTCTCGACTGGAGACACTGATGGAAACTGTTATTGGTATGACCGCAATTTCGGTCGCGCTGCTGATCGGTCTCGGCGCACTGGGCGTCGGTATCGGCATGGGGCTGTTGGGTGGCCGCTTCCTCGAGGGCGCGGCTAGGCAGCCGGAGCTTGCGCCAATGCTTCGAACGCAAATGTTTCTGGTTGTCGCGCTGCTCGATGCAATCGCGATGATCGGCGTCGGTATCGGACTCTTCTTTGCGTTCGCCAACCCGTTCGTCGGTCAGCTTCAAACGGCTCTCGGGGGCTAACCGAGCCTGATCGCAGAAGGAGTTTCACTGTGAGCTTTAACCTCACTCTGATCGGCCAGACGATTGCCATGATCGTATTCGTCTGGTTCTGCATGAAGTTCATCTGGCCGGTGATCATTAACGCGATCGAGGCACGGCAGATCGAAATCTCGGACGGGCTGGCGGCGGCCGAAAAGGGCAAGGCGAGTCTCGCCGAGGCCGAGTCGAGCGCCGGTAAGCTCGTGGACGAGGCGCGGCAGCAGGCCAAGACCATTCTCGATCAGGCCAATACGCGGGCCAACGAGATCGTCGAGGCTGCCAAGGGCGAGGGCGAGGCGGAGAAGCAACGTCAGCTCGAAGGCGCGCGTGCCGAGATCAATGTCGAGATCAACAGGGCCCGCGACGAGCTTCGCGGCCAGGTTGCGTCGATTGCAATGGCGGGCGCAAAGCAGGTTCTCGCGCGCGAAATCAGCCCCGAAGCCCACCGCGATCTGCTCGACGGATTGGCGGAAAAGCTCTAGGGAGCTGATCGAATGGCGGATTACAGCACTGTCGCGCGTCCTTACGCCCGAGCGTTGTTCGATACGGCGATGGCCAGCAACAGCCTGGTACCGTGGTCGCGGGCTCTCGCCGCGGCCGCCGCCGTCGTCAGCGACCGGCAGGCGCGCGCGTTTCTGAGCCGTCCGGAACTCGGCGTAGAAGAGCGCGGCGAGTTCGTCGCGTCGGTGGCGGCCCAGATGCCCGGTTCCGAGCAGCTCGGATCTGCCGAGGGCCGTAACTTGCTGCGGCTGCTTGCCGAGAACGATCGGCTAGATGCGCTCGGTGAGATTTCGGCGCGATTCGACCGGCTCAAGGCGGAGCAGCAGAACACGGTCACGGCAACGCTGGTAACAGCAAGACCGGTTGATGACGATCAGGCTGACAAGGTTGCGCGCGCTTTGAGCAGAAAGCTGGGGCGCCTGGTTGACCTCGAGCTCGAAGTCGATGAGTCGCTTCTGGGCGGCGCCATCATTCGGGCCGAGGATATGGTGATCGACGACTCGGTAAGGACGCGACTTGAGCGCCTGACGAGCTCGTTGATCGATTGAGAGGAAAACAAATGTCACTCAAAGCTTCCGAAATCAGCGAGCTGATTCGGCAACGGATTCAGAATTTCGACGCAGCGGCCGAGTCGCGCGATGTCGGCACGATCATTGCGTTAACGGACGGTATCGTCAGGATTCACGGCCTTGCCGACGTTCAGTACGGCGAGATGATCGAATTCCCCGGAGGCAGCTTCGGGCTCGCGCTGAACCTCGAGCAGGACTCGGTCGGCGCCGTTGTCCTCGGTGATTACAAGCACATCTCCGAAGGCGACACTGTCAAGACCACCAGCCGCATTCTCGAAGTGCCGGTCGGTGAGACGCTGCTCGGCCGCGTCGTAAACGCGCTCGGCCAGCCAATCGACGGCAAGGGGGCAATCGACGCCCATCTGACGTCGCCGGTCGAGAAGGTTGCTCCCGGCGTTATCGACCGCCAGTCGGTGTCGCAGCCCGTGCAGACGGGGCTCAAGTCCGTCGACTCGATGGTGCCGATCGGGCGCGGCCAGCGTGAGCTCATCATTGGCGACCGCCAGACGGGTAAGAGCGCGGTCGCGATCGACACGATCATCAACCAGAAAGGCAGCGGCATTAAGTGTATTTATGTCGCGATCGGCCAGAAGAACTCGACGATCGCGAACGTCGTGCGCAAGCTCGAGGAGCACGACGCGATGGAGCACACGATCGTCGTTGCCGCTGCGGCAGCCGAGTCGGCGGCCATGCAGTATCTCGCGCCCTACTCCGGTTGCGCCATGGGTGAGTACTTCCGCGACAAGGGCGAGGACGCGCTCATTATTTACGACGATCTGACCAAGCAGGCCTGGGCCTATCGTCAGGTGTCGTTGCTGTTGCGTCGCCCGCCAGGTCGCGAGGCGTATCCGGGTGACGTTTTCTACCTGCATTCACGCCTGCTCGAGCGCGCTGCTCGCGTCAACGCCGAGTATGTCGAGCGCGAGACCAACGGTGCCGTCCAGGGCCGAACGGGTTCGCTCACCGCGCTGCCGATTATCGAGACCCAGGCCGGCGACGTCTCGGCGTTCGTGCCGACGAACGTCATCTCGATCACGGATGGTCAGATCTATCTCGAGACTGATCTGTTCAACGCAGGCATTCGCCCCGCCATCAATGCAGGCCTGTCGGTCTCGCGTGTCGGCGGCGCGGCTCAGACCAAGATCATCAAGAAGCTCGGTGGTGGTGTCCGGCTGGCTCTGGCGCAATATCGCGAGCTTGCGGCCTTCGCCCAGTTCGCTTCGGATCTCGACGAGGCGACGCGCAAGCAGCTCGAGCGCGGCCAGCGCGTCACCGAGTTGATGAAGCAGAAGCAGTACGCGCCCCTGTCGGTTCCGGAAATGGCAGTTTCGCTGTTTGCCGTGAACGAGGGTTATCTCGATGCGGTGCCGGTTGCCAAGGTCGTCGATTTCGAGGCGGCGCTGCACGCGCACGCCGCAGCAAGCGCCAAGGCGCTGCTCGACAAGATCGATGCCGATGGCGACTACAACGACGAGGTCGAGAGCGAGCTCAAGAGCCTGCTCGACAGCTTTGCGTCGACAGGCGCCTACTGATTTTCTTAGGAGCAAGACCAGATGGCCAGCGGCAAGGAAATCCGCACCAAGATCGCGAGCGTTAAGAACACGCAGAAGATCACGCGGGCGATGCAGATGGTTGCTGCGTCCAAGCTCAGGCGGACGCAGCAGATCATGGAGGCGTCCCGCCCCTATGCCGAGCGAATCCGAACGGTTATCGGTCATTTGAACGAGGCGAACCCGGACTACAAGCATCCGTTCCTGCAGTCGCGAGACATCAAGCGCGTGGGGTACATCATCGTCAGCAGCGACCGCGGATTATGCGGCTCGCTCAACGTCAACATGTTCCGCGCGATGCTCGGTGAGCTCAGAGGGTGGGCGGACAAGGGGATCGAGGTCGATCTCTGCCTGATCGGCGCCAAGGGCATGAGCTACTTCCGTCGGCTGAAGACGAACATCGTCGCGGCGACGAGCCATATCGGCGAACAGCCCAAAGTCGCGGACCTGGTCGGCGCTATTAGATCGATGGCCGACGAGTACAAGGATGGCACGATCGACCGGCTGTTCCTCGTGCATAACGTGTTCGTCAACACGATGACTCAGACACCGGAGATTGCGACGCTTCTGCCGGTGGAGCCGATGGACAAGGACGAGCTGCAGACGCATTGGGATTACATCTACGAGCCCGACGCCAGCGATTTGCTCGACAACGTCCTCGATCGCTATATCGAGTCCCAGGTTTACCGGGCGGTAGTAGAGAACGTGGCCTGCGAAATGGCAGCCAAGATGGTCGCGATGAAAGCGGCGACCGAGAACGCCGGCAAATTTATCGATCAGCTTCAACTGGATTACAACAAGGCGCGCCAGGCGGCGATTACGCAGGAGATTGCGGAAATCGTCGGCGGTGCGGCAGCGGTTTAATAGAAGGTACAGACAGATGTCCACGGGTACGATTGTTCAGGTCATCGGCGCGGTTGTTGACGTAGAGTTTCCGCGCGATGCGATCCCCAAGGTCTATGACGCGCTCAGGCTCGAAGACCGCGACCTGACGCTCGAGGTGCAGCAGCAGCTTGGCGACGGAGTTGTTCGGTCGATCGCGATGGGGGCGAGTGAGGGCTTGCGCCGCGGTTTGTCGGTCGAGAATACCGGTGAGGCGATCAAGGTCCCGGTCGGCGAGAAGACGCTCGGCCGAATCATGGACGTGCTCGGCAACCCGATCGACCGCGCCGGGCCGATTGACGCTGAGGTTTCGTGGCCGATCCACCGCCAGGCACCGAAGTACGAGGACCAGGCGAGCTCGACCGAGCTGCTCGAAACGGGCATCAAGGTCATCGATCTCATCATGCCGATCGCCAAGGGCGGCAAGATCGGTCTGTTCGGTGGTGCTGGTGTTGGCAAGACCGTCACGCTGATGGAGCTCATCAACAATATCGCCAAGGAGCACGGTGGCTACTCCGTGTTCGCGGGCGTCGGTGAGAGGACCCGCGAGGGTAACGACTTCTATCATGAGATGACGGAAGGCGGCGTTATCGACAAGGTCTCGCTCGTCTACGGTCAGATGAACGAGCCGCCGGGTAACCGGCTGCGCGTCGCTTTGACAGGCCTCACGATCTCGGAGTACTTCCGCGATGAGGGCCGGGACGTCCTGATGTTCATCGATAACATCTACCGTTACACGCTGGCCGGTACCGAGGTCTCGGCCCTGCTCGGCCGCATGCCGTCGGCGGTCGGCTATCAGCCGACCCTGGCCGAGGAGATGGGCGTGCTGCAGGAGCGCATCACGTCGACCAAGACCGGCTCGATCACTTCGTTCCAGGCGGTTTACGTTCCGGCCGACGACCTGACCGACCCGTCGCCGGCAACGACGTTTGCTCACCTCGACGCCACGCTCGTCTTGTCGCGTAACATTGCCGAGCTCGGGATTTATCCGGCCGTCGACCCGCTCGACTCGACGAGTCGTCTGCTCGATCCGAATGTCATCGGTCAGGAGCACTACGATGTTGCGCGCGGAGCTCAGGCCGTTCTGCAGCGCTACAAGGAATTGCAGGACATCATTGCGATTCTCGGTATGGACGAGCTGTCCGAGGAAGACAAGCTTGCCGTGCAGCGCGCACGCAAGATCGCGCGGTTCTTCTCGCAGCCCTTCACCGTGGCCGAAACGTTCACCGGCACGCCCGGCAAGTACGTTTCGCTCAAGGATACGATTCGTGCCTTCAAGGCGATTGTCGAGGGCGAATACGATCATTTGCCCGAGCAGGCCTTCTACATGGTCGGTACGATCGAAGAAGCGGAAGAAAAAGCCAAGACGCTGCAGTAAAGCCGCGTCCGGAGAGTCGAAGCCATGGCATTACACGTCGATATCGTCAGCGCCGAAGGCGCCATCTACTCGGGCGAGGCCAGGATGGTTTTCGCCCCTGCCCGCATGGGCGAGATCGGTATCGCGCCGCGGCACGCACCCTTGCTTACGGACCTGAAGCCGGGCTCGGTGCGCGTCGAGGGCGAGGACGGCGAGGAGAGATTCTTCTACGTCACGGGCGGCGTGCTCGAGGTGCAACCGCACCTCGTTACGGTCCTCGCTGACAGCGCCCTGCATGCGGAGCAGCTCGACGAAGATGCCGCGCTGGCAGCGCGCGAGCGCGCGAAGGAAGCGCTCGAGGGCGGGCATGGCGAGATCGATCTCGAGCAGGCTCAGGCCGAGATGGTCGAGGCCGAGGCGCGCTACCGGGCGGCTCAGAAGCTCCGCGGTAAGCGCAGATGAGCCCGTGACTTCCGTCGGCATGATCGTGACCTGATAGGC
>DATCZB010000192.1:0-3844 GCA_036526155.1 Gammaproteobacteria bacterium | reverse complement strand
TCCCGCTGAGATCGAACAGCTTGCTCGCGATGATATGCAGAACATCGCCATCTCGCTGCACTCTTCCGGCAACCCCCATGAGCCGTGACTCGAGCAGCGCACCCCTTGCCTGCAACGCCAGCTTCTCCCAGACAATCAGATTCAGGTAGCCCGTCTCGTCCTCGAGCGTTACGAATACCACGCCGGCGGCGCTGGACGGCCGCTGCCGCGTAATCACGAGCCCCGCGGCACGGGTCATCTGGTGATGCGCCAGCTCATGAATATCAGCCGCAGTTTGCAGCCCCATCTTGCCTAACCTCGACCTGAGCAGTGCCAGGGGATGGCGCCCAAGGCTCAGGCCCGTCGCCGCATAATCGGCGACGATATCCTCGCCCTCGGTCGGACGGCGCAGCAGCGGTATGCCTTCCGCGATCCGCGCCTCCGCCAGCAGCGGCGCGCCCAGATCGATTCCCGCAACTTCCCAGCGCGCGCGATAGCGGTGATCTGCGAGCGTCTTCAATGCGCCAGCCGCAGCCAGAGCGCCGATATCGCGCTGATCGAGATCCGTCCGGCGCGCGAGGTCCTCGAGATCTCTGAAAGCCTGTTCCGCGCGTGCAGCTTCGATTCTCTCGGCACCGGCACGCGACAAGCCCTTTACGAGCCGAAATCCGAGCCGGATCGCAGCCGTTCCCGCGTAATCGAGCTCCAGCGATGACTCGAAGTTGCTGCGATCGACCATGACCGGATGGACGGCAACGCCTTGTCTTTTCGCAGTTCGAATCAGCTGCGCCGGCGCATAGAAACCCATCGGCTGGCTATTGAGCAGAGCACAGAAGAACGCGGCCGGCTCATGACACTTGAGCCAGGCAGAAACGTAGACCAGCAAGGCGAAACTCGCCGAATGCGACTCGGGAAAACCATATTCGCCAAACCCCTGGATCTGATTGAATATCTGCTCGGCAAATCGTTGCTCATATCCTTTCTTCAGCATTCCGCCGATCAACCGGCCCTTCAGCGGCCCGAGCCCTCCACGTCGCTTCCAGGCGGCCATAGCGCGGCGCAACTGGTCGGCCTCTCCCGGCGTGAAGCCCGCAGCCACGATCGCAAGCTGCATGACCTGTTCCTGAAAGATCGGCACACCCAGGGTCCGCTCGAGCACGCCCCTGACCGCTTCACTCGGATAACTGACAGCCTCCTCACCATTCCGGCGTCGGAGATAGGGATGCACCATGTCGCCCTGAATCGGACCCGGACGAATGATGGCGACCTCGATGACGAGATCGTAGTAACACCTGGGCCTCAGCCTCGGCAGCATCGCCATTTGCGCCCGCGACTCGATCTGAAACACCCCCATGGTGTCGGCGTTCCCGATCATGTCGTAAACGGCCGGATCCTCTGCCGGAATATCGGCAACGGTGAGCTTGCGTCCCGAACAGGATTCGATCAGCTCGAGGCTCCGCCTTATGGCGCTCAACATGCCGAGCCCCAGGACGTCGATCTTGAGCAGACCGAGCTCATCGAGATCGTCCTTGTCCCACTGGATCACGGTGCGCTCGGGCATCGCCGCGTTCTCGATCGGCACGAGCCGACTCAAAGGCCCGGCCGAGATAACGAAACCGCCGACATGCTGGGACAAATGTCGCGGGAACCCGACCAGAACGCTGACCAGGTAAAACAGCTGCTGCGCCTTGATGCCATCGGGATCGAGCCCGATCTCACGGCATTTCTCTTTGGCGAGACCGGCCTCGTCCCACCATTGCAGCGAGCTCGCGAGCCGGTCGACCTGATCGAGACTCAGGCCCAGCGCTTTGCCGACATCCCGGATCGCGCTCCGGGGACGGTAACTGATGACGGTCGCGGCCAGCGCTGCACGTTCGCGCGAATACTTGCGATAGATGTACTGGATGACCTCTTCCCGGCGATCGTGCTCGAAGTCGACGTCGATGTCCGGCGGCTCGTTGCGCTCCTTCGAGATGAAACGCTCCATCAGCATCTCCATGCGCGCCGGATCGACCTCGGTAATGCCGAGGCAAAAACAGACGGCTGAGTTTGCTGCAGAGCCGCGCCCCTGGCAGAGAATGCCCTCGGATCTCGCATACCGGACAATGTCGTGCACGGTCAGAAAGTAGGGCTCGTAATTGAGCTCGGCGATCAGCTTGAGCTCGTGCTCTATGAGCCGCCTGACTTTGGGTATGACGCCGTCAGGCCAGCGCCACTGCGCGCCGGCCTCGGTCAACGAGCGAAGATGCATCGTTGCATCGAGTCCCTCGGGCACGAGCTCGCTCGGGTATTCATAGCGAAGCTCGGTAAGCGAAAAATCGATACGCTCCGCGATCGCGATCGTCTCTTGCAGAAGCGCCGGTGGATAAATCTCCTGCAGACGCGGCATCGGCCTCATGGCACGCTCCGCATTCGGATAGATAGCATGCCCCAACCTCTCGACGGGCTGCCCGATGCGGATGGCCGTCAGCGTGTCCTGCAGCATGCGGCGCGATGAATCGTGCATGTGCACGTCACCGCTCGCGACCGCACGCAGATCGAGCGCTTGCGCTGCCGCCAGGCAATCAGCGAGCACCTGCCGGTCGCGACCGCTCTTCAGAAGCTCCACCGCCAGCCACAGGCGACCATCGAAACGGCACTTCAGCCACTCACCCGCTGCCTGATCGGGAGATTCGCCTGCAAGCCAGAGCACGAGACAGCGGCTCGCCTGGATATGACGCTCGAGATCCTCGCGGCTCAGGCAATAATCACCTTTGGCCGCATTGAGCCGGGCGATGCTGATCAGGGCTGACAGGTCGCCGTAGGCTTCCCGGTCCGACGCCAGAATGACGAGCCGCAACCCGTCACTCAATGTGAATTCCGCACCGACGATGAGCTTGATATCGAAGTCTTTCGCGGCCGTGTGGGCCCGAACGATCCCGGCCAGTGAGCATTCGTCGGTCAGCGCGAGCGCCGTATAACCCAGCCGCGCCGCCTGCTCGACGAGTTCTTCGGGATGAGAGGCGCCTCGCAGGAAAGTGAAGTTACTGAGGCAATGGAGTTCGGCGTAGCGCACCTAGAGCGCGACGCTATCAGGATGCTGCCCACCACCAGTGGACGCTGCCAGTGTATGGCTCGACCTACCCAAAAATGCCATGCAGATACCACTCCTGGGTCAGGCAATCCCTGTAGAGCCAGAGCTTCTGCCCCGCCTCCCCGGTGACGACGTGATATTCCCGCCTGACATCCTCGCCGTCCCACCAGCCACTCTCGATGCGCTCAGGATCAAAAGAGCGGTCAGAGCCCTGTTCAGAAAAAAGGGTCTGACCCCATTTCTTTCTTGGTTGCGGCAGCAGCCAGAGCGGGCGTCCGTGCGGCGGACAGGCTGGCCCTGCCCCGTTTGCGGCTGCCGAGTGGTCGACTCGGCGACGCCAGGCCCGTTCCGGGCGGTACTCCGCAACCCAGTCGATGCCATGCACTCGGCGCATGCCGAAACGTCCGCGCAGGCATTCGACCAAAGCATGCTCGGGCACGGCGCGTGCCAGCCCGGACGAGGTGCCGGGAGCAAATAACAGCCCGGGCGCCTCGGAGACGAGCGGCAACAGAATTCCGGTCTCGACGGACAACCCTATCGCGGGCCCCGGCAGCGAGATGCGTTCGATGCGAGCGAGCAACGGGTTCAGGATGCGTTCTCGCTCATGCACCGGATCGACGAAGCAGATCCGGGTTTGCGTCGGCGCACGGTGCAGATGCATGAAATTCAGCTCGACCTGCCGCAGCTGCATCTGACGTTGCCTGAGCTCCCGAACGAATGACTCGGCGATATCACTCAGGGCCTCGGAGAAAACGGCCTGATCCATCGTCTCGAAACTGAAGTCGACTGTTC
>DATCZB010000191.1:0-14364 GCA_036526155.1 Gammaproteobacteria bacterium | reverse complement strand
CGTTCGGAGCAACACGGCCCCTTTGCCGAGCAGGCCATGGCGCCGCTCGTCCTCGAGCTCCACGCGGCGGAATTGCGGACCGAAGACCGAGTCGACTCCGTAATGCCGCGCGAGCCGCTCGTTGAGATAGGTGTGATTCGCGGCCAGCAGGTCACGGACGTTGGCGTCCTCGAGCAGGATGCTGCCAACGAAGAGCCGGATTTCCTCGGCGAATGCCTGGCGCAGGCTCTCGCTGAATTCGCCGCCGAAAATCTGGGCGTCCGGCTCGACCGCGTCGAGATCGTCGAGATTGAGCCAGGGCAGGGCGAAATTATCGACCAGCACTGCCGCGCGTTCGTCATTCAGCATACGCTCGACCTGAGCATCGAGAACCTCGGAGTCGGACAGCTCACCGTTGGCCGCCAGCTCGAGCAGTTCGTCGTCGGGACCCTGGCTCCAGAGAAAGAAGCTCAGCCGGGATGCGAGCTCATAATCATCGAGCGCGAAGCTCGGGCCCTGATCGCCGGGTGCAGGCGTAATCGTTCGGTACAGGAAATCCGGGCTCGCCAGCACGGCTGTGACCAGTAGCTCGACACCCTCGTCGAATCCGCCCGGTCCGGTCCGCCCTTCGTCGAAGAACGGCATGAGTCGATCCAGGTCCGCCTGCGTGACAGGGCGTCGGAATGCCCGCTCGGCCAGTGTGGCCAGAATCTCCTCTGCACACTCGCGCTCGCGCTCGCGCACCTCGGGCACGCAGACGAAGATCCGGTCCCGGCTGGCGGTGCGCGACACGCCGGTCGAATCGAACGGGCCGCGGAGGTCGATGCCGCTATTGATACCGGGCACTCGCGGCGCGACCGAGAAGCTCAGGTCGCGCGAGCCCGTGGCGATCATCTCGTCGCTCGTCGCGCGCGAACGCTCGATGAAGGTGATGATGATGTCGTGGTCGCCCGCCTTCACCTGCAGCGGGATATCGGCGAAGCGCGACATAATCTCGGCCCGGGCCGGGGCGCCGCCGCGATTGGCCAGCGCCAGGTCCCCGGGGCCGCCGACACTGGCGCGAAACTGCTCCTCGTTGTCGACGAGGATGACCAGCGTGTGCTCGGTCTCGAGCGCGCTCGGGTAGAGCCCCACGCCGATCTCGTTGATCGTCAGCCGGTATTCGCCATCGGCAGGGAACGTATGCTCGAGCCGGGTTCCGCCGCGAGTCCCGAGCGGAAACCCGTCGATATAGGCCCGCTGGTTGTCGCCGGTCCGGGGAAAGTAGGTGGCCGCGATTTTCGGCACGGGCTCGCCGACCGCCAGATGCGCGACCGTCCGCGCCACGTTGACGTATTGCTCGATGAATGTCGGCGAGACCGAAAGGGCCGACGCGATGTTGGTGAAGCCCTCGACCTCGATTTCGGTCGGCAGATACTCGGCCGGGTCGATGCTGACGCCGAGCAGAGCCTCGACCGCATAAGCGTATTCGTTTCGACTGAGTCGCTGGGCCTGGACGTGGCCCACTTCCTCGCCAGCGGCGGCGTCGAGCGAGGCCTCGATCCAGCCGACGAGCGCGTCGATCTCTGCCTGATCGGGCTGCGGGCTGCCCGGCGGAGGCATGAAACGACCGCGGAGCTTCTGCACCACGGACTCGAAGATTTCGGGATGTTCGGCGACGGATTCGTGCGACATGCCGCTGAACGTGACCTCGCCCGCGAGGTCGCTGTCGTTGTGGCAGTCGACGCAAACGGTCTCGATCGTCGCCCAGGCCTCGCGTTCCGGTTCGGGACCGAACAGGACCAGTGCGGTAGCAAGGGCGGCGGTAACCGCGCCAATCGTTAGCAAGATTTTGGTAGCCGGTTGCACGACTCGAAGATGTCCGCCGCGGCGACGTCTGCCCCTGGCCGGAAATTATAAGGGAATCCGGCACTCGGGGCGGCCCGAACTCGCGTGATCTTAGGGGTCTTGAATCGTGCGCAGGTAGCCGATCAGAACATCGATTCGCGTGGCCGGGGTATCGGCGCCGGGCACGATGCTCTCGGTCGCTGCAAAAACCAGGCCCCAGACCGGCATCTGGCGCGCACCATGCGCGTCGGGCAGATTGCGGCCGTCGATCAGGCCGGCGACGGCGTCTTCCGGGAACGCGCCGCCGTAGCGGGCGTCGAGCAGGCGCAGGTTCGGGACCGGCACGGCTATCGACTCGGCCACCGGGCCATCACCCTCGCCCGTGGCGCCATGGCAGGCCGCGCAATGCGTCGCGTAAACCTGTTCGCCGGTTGGCGACTGCGGTGAGGTTGTCGCGCAGGCAGCGAGGAGCAGCCCGCACGCCGTGAGGCTCAGCGATGCCGATGCCGTCCGTCGGTCAGGCCGGTTCCTGGCTATCAGTGGGTCGGGCATGGCGTCAATGCGTGCAAATGGGAGCGGCGATTGTTAGCGGGCCGTTCGATGATAGCGCGGGCCGCCGAGCAGAGCATGATCCTCTGCGCTAATCCGTTGGGGTTGCGTCGAGGCACTATAAGGATTAAGGTAAGTCATTAATAATTAAGTTAATTTTACATAATTACAAGAACATAATATCTTTTTGTCGGAATTCTTGACACACCTGCGAAAGCGGATTCCGTGTCAGTTATCCGCCGAAGACACAGGGGTAATAATAATGAAAACAAATGGCTGCCTGATCCGGCGGTGCGGCGTCTTGGCTGGCGCTCTGCTGGCTTCGCTCGCTTACGGCACTGCTCTGGCCCAACCCGACTACGCAATCTTTCTCGATTCCTATCCTCGCGGGAGCCTGCATCTCGTAGAGTTGCCGAATCTGAACGACATCAAGATCGTGCGGTCCGAGCCCCTGGCTCTGGATATCCCGCGCAACCTCCGCCGCAGGTTTCAGGTTGCCAACGGCGACGTGCACGCCGAGGCGGGCGACCGGACCATGGTCTTCGGCGGGCGCACCGGCAGCAGCGCGAGCTGGGATATCTATCTGGCCGAGGTCAACGTGGGCACGGGCGTGCTCGAAAACGTCCGCCCGCTGGTTGCCGATCGGCGCGTCCGCGAGGAAGACCCGCGGTTTTCCTGGAACGGCTCGCAGATCGTCTACAAGTGCGACGGCAAGATTTGCCTTGTCAACAGCGACGGCACGAACGCCAGGGAGATTGTCGTTGAGCCGGGGTGCGAGCTCTGGGCGCCGGCACTCGACGTCACCGGGTTCTTCGTGACCTACGTCCAGCGTTGCGACGGGTCCGGCTCCGACCGGATCGCCTGGTATGCCTTCGACGACCCGGACCCTGAGAACTCACCCACAATCGTCCCGAGTGAAGGCGACGGACCCGACCGGTTCCCATACTTCACGCCCACCGGCGAGATCGTCTATTCACACCTCGACAGTGACAGCGAGACCTCGAGCCTCTGGCTTCACTACCCGCTATACGGCACGACAGAATTTCTGCACAGCGAGACGGATTCCGACGACGACCCGTACGTCTACCATGCCGACGGCACGTATGTCGCATTCAGCGGCTGGGGCCGGGATGCCTACGACCTCTATATCTATAACCGGGGAACGAAGGCGGCCGCGCAGGTGACGCGGGGCGTGAACGTGCTCGGGACGATCCTGTTCGATTGACGAGGTTGCGCGCCTACTCGGGCGCGATGTCGAACTGCTCGAGACCCTCGGTGAGATAGTCGGCCAGTAGCGGCGTGCCGATCAGGTACTCGGCCGTGCGCTCGTTCCAGCTGTCGCCTGCATCGGACAGCGCCTTGTCCCACTCGTCGAGCGTGTAATCGCCGCGACCGAGCCACATGAGCCCGACGAGGCTGACTTGCTGATCGGGCTCGAGGTCGTCGATCGTGGTCTTGAGCTCGGCAAAGGCCGGGTCCCGCTCCTCGAGCGGCACGTCTCCCTCGCTCTGGCCCTGCATCTGGAATTCGTGCGCGCGCTCGATGATGAAGCGGACGGTTTCGGGATTGATCTCTAACATGGGCGGCAGGCCGTATTTTGCTCTAAATGGGGTCGGATACGGCAGATGCTAATCGAGGCTGGACCGAAAGCAAGCTGTTGCTTCCACGTATCCGGTGTCCGCGCCAAATGACGGTATCCGCCGATGTGGCAACGGGACCGGTCTTCGTAGAAACTCGTATCGCTGGCACAATGCAGGCCAGGTAATTTGGATTTCGGGCTTCTTCCGGCTCGTTACCGGTCAACAGGGGAACAGGGGCTTCGATGGCGAAAGAAACCACGACTCACTCTTCCGTCGTCCCGTTGCCCGCAGACCGGCTCTACACGCACTGTGACCCGGCGCTGCTGGGCTTCGAGACGACCGAGGAGCTCGAGACGACCGACGTCGTGATCGGGCAGAACCGTGCGCTCGCGGCTCTCGATTTTGGCGTGCGAGTGGCAAATCGCGGCTATAACCTGTTCGTGCTCGGGCAGCCGGGCAGTCAGCGGCACCGGATCGTCGAGGAGTTCCTGAATTCCCGCTCCACCGGCGCCGAAGCGCCTTTCGACTGGTGCTACCTCAACAACTTCGACGACGACCGCAAGCCGATCGCGATTCGTCTTCCGGCTGGCCGCGGGTTAAAGCTGCGCGATGACTTGGCCCGACTCGTGGACGATCTGCGCGGCGCGATTCCGTCGGTGTTCGAGAGCGAGCAGCACGGCAGCGGCATCGCCGAGATCAACGAGGAATTCGAGGACAAGGTCCGCGCTTCGCTCGAAGAGCTGCAACAGAAGGCCAACGAGAGTGAGCTGAGCCTCGTTTCGACACCGCATGGTTTCGCCATTGCGCCGACGAGCAAGGGCAAGCTGATTTCGGACGAGGACTTCGAGCGGCTGCCAGAGGACGAGAAGCAGCGGCGCAAGGAAGCCATGGAGAAGATGTCCGAAGAGATGCGTCGGCACATCGAGCAGCTGCCGAGGTGGCAGAAGGAAAGACGAGACAAGATCAGGGCGTTGCATCGGGAGCTCGTCGGTTTCGCCGTCGATCAGCTCATCGATCAGGTCCGTGAGGGGTATGGCGACTTCCCGCGCCTGATCGACTACTTCGGCAAGTTGCGCGAGGACGTCATCCAGAACGCCCAGATGTTCCAGGATGATGGCGACGGAGCACCTGTTGCGCCTGGCCCCGCAGGCGCCTCTGCACTGAGCCGCTACAAGGTCAATCTGCTGGTGGATCATTCCGGCGATGAGCGCGCGCCGGTCATTTATGAGAACAACCCGAGCATCGCCAATCTGCTGGGCCGGGTCGAGCACGTTGCGCAGTTCGGGGCGCTGATCACGAACTTCACAATGATCCTGCCCGGTGCGCTGCATAAGGCGAACGGCGGCTTTCTGATTCTCGATGCCGACCGCGTGCTGCGCGAGCCGCTGGCCTGGAGCGCCCTGAAGCGGGCCCTGGCCGGTGGCGAAATCAAGATCGAGTCGATGGGCCAGCTCATGAGTCTGGTCAGCACCGTTTCGCTCGAGCCCGAGCCCATACCGTCGCGGCTCAAGGTCATCCTGATCGGCGAGCGGTGGGTTTATTACCTTCTGAGCGCCTACGACCCTGAGTTCAGTGAGCTGTTCAAGGTGGCGGCGGACTTCGAGGACCGGATCGACCGGTCGGAAGAGAACGTGGGTCAGTATGCCCAGCTGCTCAGCTCCATCGCCCGCGCCGAAGGCTTGCTGCCGCTGACGCGCGCGGCCGTGGCGCGCACCATCGAGCACGGCGCGCGCATCCTCGGCGATGCCGAAAAGCTGACGACGCTCCTGCGTGACGTCGCCGATGTCGTCCGCGAAGCGAATTTCTGGGCCGGTCAGGAAAGTGCCAGGACGATCGATGCATCCCACATCGAGCAGGCGATCGACGCGCAGATTCAGCGCCTCAGCCGCATCCGCAGCGAGATGCAGGAGGAGATCAGGCGCAGCACTGTGCTCATCGATACCGACGGCACGGAGGTCGCTCAGATCAATGGTCTTTCGGTGCTGCAGATCGGCTCGTTTCGCTTCGGCAAGCCGTCGCGCATCACGGCGAGCGTCAGGGTCGGAGACGGCACGATCGTCGATATCGAGCGAGAAACCGAGCTCGGTGGGCCGATTCACTCCAAGGGCGTCTTGATCCTCTCGTCCTATCTGCGGTCGAGGTATGCGACCGATATTCCGTTGTCGGTCAGCGCGAGTCTCGTGTTCGAGCAGAGTTACGGCGGTGTGGAGGGCGACAGCGCCTCGATCGCGGAAACCTGCGCTTTGCTCTCGGCTATCGCCGAGCTTCCGATTCGTCAGTCTCTGGCCGTGACGGGCTCGGTCAACCAGCGGGGCACGGCGCAGGTCATCGGCGGCGTCAATGAAAAGATCGAAGGGTTCTTCGATATCTGCAAGCAACGCGGCCTGACCGGGGACCAGGGTGTCCTGATTCCGAAGGACAACGTCCAGCACCTGATGCTCCGACGAGATGTCATCGAGGCCGTCGAGAACGGACAGTTCCATGTCTACCCGATCGCCTCGGTGGATCAGGCGATCGAGCTGCTGACGGGCGTTCCCGCCGGGGCGCTCGATGAAGCGGGCCGGTTCCCGCCGGGCTCGGTCAACGAGCGGGTCGATACGCGCCTGCGGCTTCTGGCCGAGACTCGCAGGCAGTTCGAGCGGACTGATAAGGAGAAGGAGGCGCGTGGCGACTGAGCCGGGCAAGCCGTCCCTCGTCGTCGTCGCGCTCGACGCTGCCGAGCGAGGCGAGCATGTGATCGAGCTCGCCCGGGCGCTCGCGCGGTCCGATACGCCCGAGGTGCTCGGCGTGTTCGTCGAGAGCTCCGAGCTCCTGGCGCATGCCGGTTCGCGGCTGGCACGCGAGATCTTGCTGTCAGGGGCCGAACGCGCGCTGGAGCACGCCCGGCTCGAGCGTCAGCTCCGCTCCCAGGCGGCGCGGGCCCGGGCCGCGTTCGAGGCGGTCAGCGCCAGGCTCGGGTTGAGGCATCGATTCGAGATCACGCGCGGCGACCTGTTGTCGGAGTCGGTCAAGCGCGCCGGCACGGCAGAGGTGCTCGTCGTCAGTCTGGCGCAGGCAGTCGCCGGCCGGGCTTCCTCGACCGCCTTGCTGCGCGAGCTAGCCGCCCCGAGTCCACCGCTCGTCGTGCTGGCCCGGCATGGCTGGTCGCCGGGTCAGAGCGTCGCTGTTCTGTTCGACGAGGCGTCGTCCGTCAACGAGGCTGCTCTGCTTGCGGCGGCGCGCGTCGCCATCCACGGCCGGTCCCCTCTGACCGCGCTCGTCCCGGTGTCCGGCGACGCCGACGCAAATGAGGTTCTGGAGCGGGTCGCCGCGAAGCTGGCGGCCTTCGGTGTGCCGGTGCCCCACGTCATTCAGCTCGAAAGAGCGGACGCTGCCGCCATCGGCAGGGCCTCGCGTGCCTGCCATGCCCGATTGCTCGTGTTACCGTCATCCGGAGATAACATGGGGCCTGCCAGCGAGGTCGACGAGCTCATGCAGCGTTTTCCAGGGGCGCTGATGCTCGTCAGGCGCTGAAGGCGACCGGGCTTGGGACAACTACGTATGGTCGTTGGCAGACCACGCTTAGGAGAATACTCGCAGCGATTTGCTGTACGGGAAAGAACGGAAAGAACGGAATGAAAGACCGAGATGTGAATCGTCGCCACCAACGCGGCGACAGACTTTTGAGAGAGCTGGAACATGATCCGTATCGTGCCGGCGAGAAGCTCAGCGAGTCCGTGCGCTGTCCCGACTGCGGCGTCCAATATCACGACGGCCGTTGGGTCTGGCCGAAGACGGAAGCGCCGGAGCTAAAGGTCCAGCCATGTCCGGCATGCCGGCGGATCGCCGACGGGTATCCTGCCGGCGAGCTCGTGCTTACGGGCAGCTTCCTGTCGGAGAACCGCGAGCAGGTGCTGGCGACGGCCACGCATTTCGAGGGGTCCCAGCGGGACGAGCATCCGCTGAACCGGATCATCGCCATCGAGGACCGCGACTCGGAAATCGTGGTCACCACAACCGACGTGCATCTGCCGCATGGCATCGCGCACGCGCTAAAGGACGCCTGGGGTGGTGAGATGAAAACTCACTACGATGAGGAGGGCTACTTCACGCGGGTTCACTGGGAACGCAACGACTGACGCGGGGAGACAGATAAGCAAGCCGCTTCGTTTCGACGACGACCACTTCGACAACGCGCTGTCGGCGCTGGTCTGGCGGCGCAAGTACCGCTATGCGGGTGGGCGCACGTCCGGGCCTGAAACATCGATAACCGATACCTGGCAGCGTGTCGCCCATGCCGCTGCCTCGATCGAGGCGAGTGATCCCTCGCGCCTGCAGCAGGCATTTCTCGAGCTGCTCGAGTCGTTCCGGTTTCTCCCGGGAGGCCGCATCCTCGCATCGGCCGGAACGGAACTGGACGCCACCTTGTTCAATTGCTTCGTTATCGGATCGATCGACGACTCCATGGCGGGGATCTTTCAACGCCTCAAGGAGTCGGCACTGACCATGCAGCGCGGTGGCGGTATCGGCTGCGACTTCTCCACGCTAAGGCCGCGCGGCACGGCCGCGGCGTCCAGCGGACGCACGGCTTCGGGTCCGGTCTCGTTCATGCACCTTTGGAACGCAATGTGCAACACCTTGCTGTCTCAGGGAAACCGCCGCGGCGCCATGATGGGCGTGTTGCGTTGCGATCATCCGGACATCCTCGAGTTTGTAAACGCCAAGCGAGGTGCCGGCGCGTTGACGAACTTCAATCTGTCGGCGCTGATTACCAATGCGTTTGTCGAGGCGCTCGCGCGCGACGCAGAATGGCCGCTGGTTTTTCCGGCCGCAGAGTCCGGTGCATTCCACTCGACCATCGCAGCCCGAGAGCTATGGCAGGCAATCGGGGACGCCGCGTACGCAACAGCGGAACCCGGCGTGCTGTTTGTCGATCGGGTCAACGAGTTCAACAACCTCTACTATCGCGAGCACATCACGACGACGAACCCGTGTGGTGAAGTCCCGCTGCCGCCGAATGGCGCCTGCAACCTCGGCTCGATCAATCTTGCCGCCCATGTGCTCGCGCCGTTCACAGCCGAAGCCCGGCTCGATCTGGATGCGATCGGCAGGATTGCGCGCGACGCGACGCGGTTTCTCGATAACGTCATCGACCTGTCCACGTTCCCGATCGAGGTGCAGGCGGCCGAGGCGCGCGCGACGCGTCGCATCGGACTCGGCGTCACGGGACTTGCCGATGCGCTGATCATGCTCGGCATACGCTATGACAGCGACGAGGGTCGCGATACGGCCCGCGCCGTGCTGACCCGAATGCGTGACGAGGCCTGTGCGGCGTCGATCGCGCTGGCGCGAGAGCGCGGCGCGTTCCCGGCATTCGAGCGCGATGCATACCTCGCCGGACGCTACATCGACAGTTTGCCGGATCGATTGCGGGACGCCATCGCCGAGCACGGAATCCGCAACAGCCATCTGCTCGCGATCGCGCCAGCCGGTTCGATCAGCATTCTGGCCAACAACGTATCGAGCGGAATCGAGCCGGTGTTTGCTCCCGTCATGAGTCGAACCGTGCTCGACCAGGCGCAGCAGCCGGTTCAGCATGAAGCTGTCGATCATGCCTATGCCGTCTGGCGTGAATCTTTCGGGCAGGATGGCAGTCTGCCGCCGGCCTTCGTTACCGCGCTCGAGTTGTCGCCCGACGACCATCTGCAGATGGCGGCGGCCCTGCAGCCGCTCGTCGACAATTCGATTGCAAAGACGGTCAATGTGGCTGAGGACACGTCGGGCGAACGCTGCGGCGAGATCTACCTCAGGGCCTTCGGGCTCGGTCTGAAGGGCTGCACGGTATTTCGCTCGGGTGCCGGACGCGGGACCGTGCTGGCGACGACCGGAGAGCCAGATCAGGCGCTGCGGGCGTGCCCGTCAGAGGTTGCGGTCTGCTGAAGCCAGCGCAGCGGCCAATATCGGATCAGACAGTCGGTTATTGGCTGGCGGCGTAGGCCTCGCGACACTCCTTCTCGCGACCGCGAACGACTCGACGCCCGCGCTGCTCGCCGTGGGTCTCGGTGACAATCGTGCACTGACCCTCGCGGTGGTTGTCGTCGTAGAAGTAGAGGACGACCCAGTCGTCGGTACGGTTCAGCTCGTGGGCGAGCGCCGTGTTCGAGTAGAGCGCCGTGAAATGCCACGGCTTGCGCTCGGTATGGAGCACGGGCAGCCAGGCTTCGTTGGTCGGGTTGAAGCGCTTCGGCGCGAGTCGCGGCAGCTCGTTGCGCGATGCCTTGTCGCGGTATTCGGCGTCAACGTCGAGCAGCAGCTCCACCGACGGCGAGGCATGGCTCGCCCGGCGTGGCCCGCGCCCGCGGTTCAGGAGTCGGGCTACGCCAGCCTTGATCCCCTCGATTCTGCGTGGCCCGACGCCGGGAACCGATTCGAGCCGCCCGTCGTACGCGGCCTGCTCGAGCTGCTCGAGCGTATCGACATGCAGCTGGTCGAAAAGCCGGTGCGCCAGAGTCACGCCGACGCCGGGCACGGCCCGAAACAACTCGGCCGGATCAGTCGATCCTTTCAGACGATCGAGTTGCGACAGCCTGCCCGTGCGCGAAATTTCTTCGATGGAAGAGGCAAGACCGGCGCCAATTGTCGGCAGCCGCGTCAGCCCCTCGATGCCCTCGGCTCGCAGGATTTCGCGAACGTCCTGGTCGAGCGACTCGAGCGTCGCCGCCGCATGTTGATAGGCATTGATGCGAAACGGGTTGCCGTTTTGCGCCCGCAGCTGTGTCGCGAACTCGCGGAACAGGCCGGCGACCTTCTGATTGAAGGAGAGGTCCACGGATTGCTGCGCTCGAGCCATGCCTTAGATTCTCCCGATTTTCTTGGTCGCCCGACGATACGTAATTGCCCGTGAGGCGAAAGTCCGATTGCGCTAATGCGTCATCGCATACATCACGACGTTGACGCCGAGCTGCAGCGAGAGGTTGGCCTCTTCTGACGGATAGCGCGGGTCGTCGGCCCATTGCCAGCCGTCCATGACGTCGTTGTTGAAGGCGATGAGCATCATCAGGCGGCCCTCGTCGTCCTCGACGCCGCGCCAGTAAGGCACCGCGCCGTCGCCGATGTAACCGCCGCCGCCCCGGATCAGCGAATTCCAGTTGGGTATCTGTACCGACGTCATGTTCGGCAGGTCGAACACGATGTTGAAGATCGGGTGGTCGTCGGTCAGATTGATGATCGGGCGATCGGGGAACACCTTCTTCAGGTTCTGCTGAAAGACGGCCCAGTCGCGCGAATCGAAGAAGCTGTCGCAGAACAGGAAGCCGCCGCGCAGCAGATACTCGCGCAGAGTGGCCGCCATCTCGTCGGTCAGGTCCCAGGGCGAGGCGAGGCCGACGACCATGAACGGCCAGTAATTCACGTCGCCGTCGACCTCGAGGTTGATCGGCTGTTCGACGGCACGGACATTGATGCGCGTAAAGCGGCGCAGCATGCCGACGAGGGTGCGGTCGCCGCGTGGGTAGTCGTCGGTCCAGCTCGCGTTGCCATTGCGCCAGCCGCCCCCGCCGAAAAAGCCGCCCCGCGCCGGCGGGTACATCAGCCGGCCGATCACGAGCTCTCCGGGCACCTCGTAATCTGCCGGTAGCGGCGCTTCGGCCGAAGCCCCCTCGAAACTCGGGTAGACCCTGAACGGTTCCTGGGCCCGGGTTGGGCCAATGGCGACGGCGCAGACCACGCTGAGCACCAGGGCCACGGGCAATGCAGCGGTGCGGACGCGGCGCCAGGGACGCTTCGGCGTCGCACAGGGCCGGTCTGCCTGCATCTCGCGTCTGCCCATATTGAGCCTCGGAACCCTGAGTCACATCTACCGGCAGCGATTCTATCGGCTGCATCGCGCCGCCGGCCACCCTCGAACCGTTCGAGCGCAGGTGGCGATCGCGGTAAACTACGGCCTAACGATCAGCCGCACCTCGCGCGAGTGCTTCTGGCCCTCGTGGAGTGAGGTCGCGACGACGGGGAGAACACCATGCATCACTTTATCAAGGCGTCGGATATCGCTCCGGCCCTCGCTTTTCCAGCGGAGTCCTCAGGCTACCGCCGGTTTTCGCTCTCGGACCGCGCTTGCGGGGCCGTGCACACGGGTTGGGGCTTGTGTGAGCTCGACTCGGGCGGGCACGTGAACCAGCATCTGCAGTCGTTCGAAAAGAGTTTCTATGTGCTCGAGGGCAATCCCGTTCTCATGCTCGACAACCGCGCCTGGCGACTCGAGCCTGGCGCCTGCGGCCTGATCCCGGTCGGGATGAAGCAGGCCTGGCTCGGTCCGGAATCGGGCACGGCCAGATGGATCGATATGAATACGCCAGTGCCGAAAGGCGTCAATTACGCTGACGATACGTACTTCCTCGGGCCGCCGCCCGAGGTCACGGTCGAGCCGCTCGATATCCGGGACCCGACCTCGCGGCATCTGTTCCGAATGGCCGACGACGACATCAAGGTCGATTCCCTGCGGACGGGGCTGAGAAAGGACGCGCCGAAGGTGTCTGCCAGCATGGCGACGGCGCTGCTCGTCTACAGTGGTATCTCGCTGAAGATGCTCGTCGACCAGCGGCTCGATGCGGCGCTGCACACGATGTTCATGGTCGAGTACGAGCCGGGCGGCAACGCCCACCCGCACGACCATCCGCTCGAAGAGGCCTACTACATTGTCGACGGCGAGGTCGAGGCCTGGGCGGACGACGAGAAGTACGTGATGAAGGAAGGGGATTTCCTCTGGGCCGGCGTCGGCTGCACGCACGCGTTCTATAACAAGAGCGGCACCACGGTCCGTTGGCTCGAGACGCAGTCGCCCCAGCCGCCGGCGCGTAACTCGTATCGGTTTTCGCGCGACTGGGAGTATTTCGCTGAGCAACTGCAAGCTGCGAAAGCTGCCGACGCGGCGCAACAGAAGAAGACAGCCTGATGCCGGTTCAAGACAAACTCGACGCGAAAGTACTGATCATCGGTGGTACCGGTGGTATCGGCCGTGCGCTGGCGGAGCGCTACGCCTCGCTCGAGAGCGAGGTCATCCTCACCAGCCGGTCTGCCGAACGTGCCGAAGCGACAGCAACCGAGATCGGCGGCAACGTTCGCGGTATCGCGCTCGATATCGCCGAGCCCGAGAAGATTTCGGAGATGCTCGCGGATGTGGGTGAGATCGACCGGTTGCTGATCGTCGCGATCGAACGCGACTACAACACCGTGCGTAATTACGATCTCGAAAAGGCGCGGCGCGCCGTAACGGTCAAGCTCGTCGGCTATACCGAAGTGGTGCACACGATGCTCGACCGCTTCACCGACGAGGCTGCGGTCGTCATTTTTGGCGGCCTGGCGGGCGAGCGCCCGTATCCCGGTTCCACCACCTTGACTATGGTCAACGGCGCCGTGCGCAGCATGATCAAGACCATGGCCGTCGAGCTCGCGCCGATCCGTTTCAATGCGATTCATCCCGGAGTCATCGGCGACACGCCGGCCTGGAGCGACAAGCCCGAGGCGCTGAAAGCCATCGCCGAGCGCACGCCGGGCGGCCGGTTGGCGACGACTGAGGACGTCGTCGACGCAGTCAAGTTCCTGTTCAACAACAAGGGCGTCAATGGCGTGAATCTCGTCGTCGATGGCGGCTGGATGCTGCAGTAGGTACGCAGCGCTCATGGACGCAGCCGCAACGCCACTCAGGTCGAATGTTGTCGTCGCCTCGCTCGTGGCGGCGGGCTCGCTGCTGCTGAGTTTTGGCGTTGCTGGCAACGAGGCGCTGGTCCGAAGCATCGACGCCGCCGATATCATGGCGCTCGAACGGCAGATTGCGGGCGGCGCCGATGTCAACGAGCCAGGCGTCGATGGCGCAACGGCGCTGCATTGGGCTGCCTATTCCGACCAGCTCCAGGCGGCGCGAGTCCTGCTCGAAGCCGGCGCCGATCCCGGCGCGCGCAGCCGTTATGGCGTCACGCCGCTCTATCTCGCCGTCGTCAATGGCAATGACGCGATGATCGAGCTGCTGCTCGAAGCCGGCGCCGACCCGCAGCAACCCGGCCCTCAGGGTGAGACGATGCTGATGGCGGCCGCCAGAACCGGCGTGCCGGCCACGCTCGAGACGCTCGTCGATGCAGGCGTCGACGTCAACGCGAGTGAATCGGGCTTTGAGCAGACGGCGCTGATGCTCGCCGTGCGGGAGCGAAATCTTGCCGCTGCGCGCCTCCTGATCGACCGGGGTGCCGACGTCGATGCGCGGACCCTGGCGGGGCCGGCCCCGGCTTTCACGCCGCCGTGCAAGGGCACGGGGTGCGGATCCGAGGGCGTCGGCATCAATCGCGGCGGCTTGCCGGACCGCGGTCGGCGCGATCCGGCGCAGGGCGGCATGACCGCGCTTTTATATGCGTCGAGGGACGGTCTGACCGACATGGTCAGCCTGCTCGTTGCAGCGGGG
>DATCZB010000190.1:0-6263 GCA_036526155.1 Gammaproteobacteria bacterium | reverse complement strand
ATGGGCCTCGACACGGAGGCGCTGAATGCCGGCCTGTTCGCCGCGTTGAAGCCAGGCGGAACATATCTGGTGATCGACCACAAGGCTGAGGATGGCTCGGGTTGGCGCGACGCCGGCGCGCTGCACCGAATCGGCGTAGAGGCGATCATCGACGAAGTGACGGCGGCGGGCTTCGAGCTCGTCGAGGAAAGTGATCTGCTGGCGAACCCCGACGATCCGCGGACGGCGGGCGTGTTCACGTTGCGCGGCGAGACCGATCGCGCGGTGCTGCTGTTCAGAAAGCCGGGCTAGAGCCGGCTTGCCGTCGGCTAGTGAGCTCGGGCGGGCGGAGTGAGATGCCCGCTCGCCCGAGCGAATGACCTGCTCGAGGCGAAAGCTAGTTCAGCGTCGCCGTGTCCCAGTGCTCGTCGGCCTTGCCGTCGACGAAGCGCCACATGTCGAACCAGATCGTGGTGTAGGTCTCATCGGGGTTGTCCGGTCGCGGATATTCGCGACGAATGACGACGCCGACCTTGTCGTCGTCGGCCAGAACGGCAACGATGCCCGTGGTCAGCTCGCTGCAGTCCTCGTTGGGGGTCGTGAAACTCGAGAAAGCCTGGACGACCGTGTCGCGACCCGAGGCGAAACCCGGGTTGTGCTGAATGTATCTTTCGGTCAGCCACTCGTCCGCGCGGTCCCATTGGTTGCACTGCAGGAGTTCGCGCATGATGTGCAGAGCGGCCTGCTTGTTGCGATGAATCTCCGGGTTGTCGTCGACGAACAGCGCCTCGGGGTCGTCAACGGCGACGACTGGCGCGGCCTGCGCGAACAGCGAACCGCTTGCGAGCAGCGCGACGGCGCCAAGAATGATGTTGTTGATTTTCATGATGTCCTGTCGGTTGCGAAAAGGGGGTCAGACCCCATTTCCTTGCGGCAAAAGGGGTCTGACCCCATTTTTTGTAAGTGACCGACTGCCGTCAAGCATCTGCTAAAGTGGCGCTGCCTCGGGGGGGATGAGAGGGCAGGACAGTGAAGCAAAGAACTTCGGTTTGGGTATTGGGCTCGGCAGCGCTGGTGCTCGGCTGCGGCCAGGGCGGGCCGGCGCCTGAGACCGGCGGGGCAGATTCGAGTGCCGACCTGGCAGCATTGTGGTCTGCTCTCGATGCCGTCGAGCATCGTCGGCAACTCGTTGAAGATTCGAATGACGTAAAGCGCCTGCAGCGTGCTTACGGCTACTACCTCGACCACGGGCTCTGGGACGAGCTCGCCAATCTGTTCGCCGAGGAGGCGTCGCTCGAGATCGGGCTGGATGGCGTTTACCGCGGCCGCGACCGCATCCGCGAGTACTTCTACGTGCTTGGCGACGGGCGCCACGGACTGCCCTCCGGCGCGCTCAACGAGCACATGCAGTTAATGCCCGTCGTCACCGTGGCGCCGGACGGGCAGACGGCCAGTGGTCGCTGGCGCGACATCGTCATGGCGGGGCAGTACGGCGAATATGCCGTCTGGGGTGAAGGGCCCTACGAGAACGGGTACGTCAAGGAAGACGGCGTCTGGAAGATCTCCAAACTGCACTGGTTCCAGACGATGCTCGTCTCCTACGAAGGCGGCTGGCATCTGAACGAGGACTTCAATGACGGCAAATGGGTCTCCGAGGAGCTGCCGCCGGATGCACCGACCTCGTACGAGTACGAGCCGTGGCCTGCGACCTTCCAGCCACCTTTTCACTTCAGTAATCCCGTTCTCGGGGCGACGGCCACGGATCTAGGCGCCTCTGCTGATTTCCCTGCCCGCAGCGACGACGGCCTCGTTGGTCTGGCACGCGAGGCAGCCGAGCTCGAGCGCGAGATCGCGCGCATCGAGGACGAAAACGAGATCGAAAATCTGCAGCGCATCTACGGCTTCTACATCGAGGAGGGCTACTGGTCCGAGGCGGCCGATTTGTTTGCCGACGACGGAGCCTTCGAGATAGCGGGTTATGGGACCTATCGCAGCCGCGACCGAATCCGCGAATACCTGCAGTCGCTCGATGACGAGGGGCCGCAGGCCGGACGGCTTTATGATCAGATGCAGTTGCAGCCGATCGTCCACGTGGCGCCCGACGGCATGACCGCCAAGGCGCGCTGGCGGCTGTTCGCCCAGGAGGCCCGCTACCGTGACTTCGCCGAATGGGGCGTGGGCTGGTATGAGAACGACTACGTCAGGGAAGACGGTGTCTGGAAGATCGCGCATCTGCGTCAGTTCAACCGCATGTACACGCCGGACCAGGAGGGTTGGGGCAGAACGGCTCTTGCTTCATCGAGCTTCCACGCCGGCTCCGGGCTCGAGCCCGACGCGCCGTCGGAGTTCGAGCATCGGCCTTATCCGCAAGTCCCGGACCCCGAGTTTCATTACGAGAATCCCGTCATGGGCGAGCCCGTCTACGCTGCGGGGTCGGCCTCGCTGGCGCGCGTCGCTGAGCTCGCCGATTTCGCGGCGGCGCAGGCGCTCCTGAGCGAGCTCGACGCGCGCGTGGAGCGCATCGAGGATATCGAGCAGATCGAGCGGCTGCAGGGCATCTATGGATACTATCTGGCGCGGTATGAGATGGATGATCTGGCCGGCATCTTCTCCGATGATGGCACCATCGAGATCGCGCTCAGGGGCGTTTATGCCGGCAAGGCCAGCGTCAGGCGCAACCTCGATCTCTATCCGCCTGTCGATCTGCACAATCACATGCAGTATCAGCCCGTCATTCATCTCGACGAATCCGGCGAACGCGCCAACATGCGTTCCCGGGCGCTATCGATCATGGGCAGCTACGACCAGTACTCCATGTGGATGGGAGGCATCTACGAGAACGAGTTTGTCGAGGAAGACGGGATCTGGAAGCTCAGTAAAGACCAGGTATTCAATACCTACTTCATCAACTATGCCGAGGGCTGGTTGAACAACCAGCCGCGGCAGCCGCCTGGGATCAGTACCGACAATCCGCCCGACACGCCGCCGACGTTGATCTTCGAGATGTACCCTTCGGCCTTCGCGCCCCCATACCACTATGCGAACCCGGTGACGGGCAGTCGCGCGGGCCAGGAACCCGTTCTGGTCAGCTGGGAATCGCCCGAGGACTGAGCCGTCGAGAGTCATGCTCAGGCGCTGATTCTCGGCATTCTCGCTGCGACAGTCGCTCTGTTTCTTTGGGGACGCTGGCGTCACGACATCGTGGCGCTTGCGGCCTTACTGGCAAGTGTCGGCTTCGGACTCGTCGGTCAGGGTGAAGCGTTTTCGGGCTTCGGGCATCCGGCCGTCATCACCGTGGTCTGCGTGCTCGTGCTCGGCGCGGGGCTTAAGTCAGCGGGCGCCGTCGATATCGCCGTCGGTCGCTTGCTGCCCGAGACCGCCCCGCCGGCGCTTGCGCTGATTGTGCTGATCGCCACGGCGGCCGGCCTGTCTGCATTCATGAACAACGTCGGCGCGCTCGCGCTGCTGATGCCGGTTGGGCTGCAGCTCGCCGAGCGCCAGGGCGTGCCGCCCGGCAAGGTGCTCATGCCGCTCGCTTTTGGATCGATCCTCGGCGGGATGACCACGCTGATCGGCACGCCGCCGAATCTGATCGTCGCCGGCTTTCGCGAACAGCTCACCGGCACCTCGTTTTCGATGTTCGACTTCAGCCCCGTCGGAATTGCCGTCGCCCTGGGCGGGCTGACCCTGATCATTCTCGTCGGGCGCTGGCTGGTCCCCGCGCGGGCACGGGAAGCAGCGCCTGGCTTCGTGACCGGCCCGTATCTGACCGAGGCGCGCGTGCCGGAAGAGTCCCCGGCCGTGGGCATGACGTTGAGGGCAGTCGAAGAGGCGCTGGAGGATGCTGATGCACTCGTTGTCGGGCTGATTCGGGGTGATCGCAGGTTGCCGGCGCCGAGTCGGTACCGTGAAGTGCGCGCCGAAGACATACTGTTGCTGCGGGCGGAGCCGGAAAAGCTGAGTGCCGCGCTCAAGTCTCTCAAGCTCGCGCTGGAAGAAGATATCCGCGACGAGCGCGGCGAAATTGATGAGCAGGGTCGGGTGCTGAAATCTGACGAGGTTGAGCTGATCGAGCTTGCCATTCTGCCGAATGCCGCGCTCGCCGGGCGAACCGCAACCGAGATTCATCTCAGGAGCCGTTACGGCATTAACCTGCTGGCAGTCTCCCGTCAGGGCGGAAGCGCTGTCGGCCGGCTCAGAAACTTGCGACTGCGGACCGGCGACGTGCTGCTGATGCAGGGAACGTCCGAGGCGCTTGCCGAGTTTGGCACGCACTACGGCTGTGTCCCGCTGGCGGAGCGTCCGCTGCGGCTCGAGAAGCGGCAGCGGGCTGTGACCGCAGTGGTCGTCATGCTCGGGGCAATCGGGCTGACTCTGACCGGGATCGCGGCGCCGGCAACGGCGTTCGCTGCCGGCGTGCTGCTCTTCCTGTTGCTCGGCATCGTGTCCGCGCGCGATCTGTATCACTCGATCGACTGGCCGGTCATCGTCCTGCTTGGTGCATTGATTCCGGTTGCCGGCGCGATGCAGACCACGGGTGCGGCCGACCTGATCGCGTCCGTGCTGCTCGACAGTCTCGCTCAGGGGCAGCCAGTCGTGGCGTTGGCACTGATACTGATTCTGAGCATGACGCTGTCCGATTTCATGAACAATGCGGCGACCGCCGCGGTGATGTGCCCGATCGCTATCGGCGCCGCAGCGCAACTCGATGCGAGTGCCGACCCGTTCCTGATGGCAGTCGCCGTTGGCGCGTCCTGTGCCTTTCTGACGCCGATCGGGCACCAGAACAACACGCTGATTCTCGGGCCGGGCGGTTTCCGCTTCGGCGACTACTGGCGACTCGGGCTGCCGCTAGAGCTCGCCGTAATCGGTATCTCAATCCCGATGATTCTCTGGGTCTGGCCGCTCGGAGGGTGACGGCGGCTCGAGTAAACTGACGTGAAGAAAACGGGGGCACAAATGGAAAACGGATTTCGCGCACGATTGCGCGGGGGCGAGACACTGCTCGGTACGATGCTGAGTCTCCCGTCGGCAGCCTGCGCCGAAGTTCTCGCGGGCGCCGGTTTCGACTGGTTGTTCGTCGACACCGAGCACGGTGCCATCGGCACTTCGGCGCTGACCTCGATTCTGCAGGCAGTCGATCGCGATGCGACCTGTATCGTGCGGCTACCGGGCCTCGATGCCGGGAGCGTAAAGCGAGTGCTGGATCTCGGCGCCCATGGAATCATCGTGCCGCAGATCGAAACCGAGGCCGAGGCGGCGAAAGCAGTCGGGCTTGCTCGCTACGCGCCAGCGGGAGAGCGGGGCATGGGTTTGGCCCGGGCGCACGGTTACGGATTTTCATTCAGCGAGTACATGGCCCGGGCCAACGATGAAATTGTCGTCATCGTTCAGGCCGAGCATGCGCGGGCCGTCGAGAACATCGAGCGGATCGCTGCCGTGGACGGTCTCGATGCGGTGTTCGTCGGGCCTTACGATTTGTCGGCGAGCCTCGGCCGCCCGGGCGAGCTCGATCATCCCGATGTCGTCGGCGCCATCGAGCATGTCACGGAGGTTTGCCTGGCGGCCGGTATGCCGCTCGGTTACTTCGGGCTCGATGCCGCTGCCGTCGTCCCGTTCATCGACCGCGGCTATACGCTGATTTGCGCGGGTGTCGATTGTCTGCTGCTCGGGCAGAGTGCGCGGCACCTGGTTCAGGAATTGGGTTCAAATGTTGGAGGTGGAGAACAGTGACGGAACGACTCGTCGAGTACGAGCACGAAGGCGTGGTGCTCGAAGGGCTGCTCGCGTTTGACGACGCGCAGCAGGGGGCGCGCCCGGGCATCGCGATTGCGCACGCCTGGGGCGGACGCGGTGAGGTCGAGGAAGCCACTGCGCGCAAGCTCGCGGCGCTTGGATATGGCGCGTTTGCGATCGACATGTTCGGCAAGGGAGTCAGGGGCACGAATCGCGAGGAGAACTCGGCTCTGATTGCACCCTTTCTCCAGGACCGGGCGCTGCTACAGGAAAGAATTAATATTGCAATCAGTGTATTACAAGATCAACCTGAGGTTAATTCGAGACGAGTCGCTGCGATCGGCTACTGCTTCGGCGGCCTTTGCGTGCTCGATCTGGCGCGTAGCGGGGCCAATATAGGTGGGGTCGTCAGCATTCATGGCCTGTTCAATCCGCCCGATCCCGCGCCTGGCCTGCCGATTTCCGCGAAGGTCCTGGCCCTGCACGGGCACGAGGATCCGATGGTGCCGGTCGAGGCCGTCAACGGCCTCGAGCAAGAACTGACTGCC
>DATCZB010000189.1:0-3477 GCA_036526155.1 Gammaproteobacteria bacterium | reverse complement strand
CTCTGCCGAGCAGCCCGGCCGCCTGTGGCTGCTGATACCGGCCGCAATCATCGTCCTCGTGGCCGGGTGGTGGTTCTGGCTGCGGCCGCAGACGGGTATCGTCGAGGTCGAGACCGACACCGCCAGGCGACCGCCGAGCGTGACGGCTGCGAGCAGCGTGCTCGATGCATCGGGTTACGTGGTCGCGCGTCGGCAAGCGACCGTATCGTCGAAGCTCACGGGCAAGGTCAAAGAGGTGCTCGTCGAGGAGGGCATGCGCGTCGAGCAAGGCCAGGTCGTCGCGACGCTCGACGACGCCACTCAGCGCGCGCAACTGCAGCTCGCGAACGCCCAGGTCGGCGCGGCGCGGGCCGCGCTTGCCGAGATCGAGGCGCAGCTGCGCGCGGCGCGGCTCGAGCGTGACCGCCTGCGCGACCTCGCGGCGCGCAAGCTGACGAGCGCGTCCAGCCTCGATGCCGCCGAGGCCAACCACGACGCATTGGCGGCCCGTCTCGAGACCGGCCGCGAGAACGTCAAGGTTTCGGAGCGAAACGTTGCGCTCGCGCAGGATGCCCTCGACAACATGACCATCCGGGCGCCCTTCGGCGGCATGGTCGTCACCAAGAACGCGCAGCCGGGCGAAATGATCTCGCCGGTGTCGGCCGGCGGCGGATTCACCCGCACGGGCATCTGCACCATCGTCGACATGGAATCGCTCGAGATCGAGGTCGACGTCAACGAGGCTTATATACAGAGGGTGAGCGCGGGCCAGCGAGTCAGCGCCACCCTCGATGCGTACCCCGACTGGCAGATCCCGGCCGAGGTCATCGCGATCGTGCCGACGGCCGATCGCCAGAAGGCAACGGTGCGCGTGCGCATCGGTTTCATCGAGCGCGACGAACGCGTCCTGCGTGACATGGGGGTCAAGGTGGCGTTTCTCGATGCGACCCTGCCTTCGGAGCCGCGCGAGGAGATCGCCGGCGTGCTGGTCGCGGCCGAGGCCGTTGAAACGGACGCCGACGGCGACTACGTCTGGCGCGTGAAAAACGGGCTCGTCGAAAAGCGGCGCGTCGAGGTCAGCGGTGCGCGGGACAGGGACCGGGTGCTGGTTACCCGCGGGCTCGCGGCCGGTGATACCGTCGTCCGGTCGGCCGAGCGCCCGCTGGAGCCGGGGCAGGCAGTCAGGACGGAATAGACCAGGGGCAAAGACATGAGCGACATACTGGCGGAGCTGCACGGCGTCAGCCGGACGTATCAGAAGGGCAAGGACCGGGTCGAGGTGCTCCACCAGCTCGACCTGGAAATACCCAGAGGTGACTTTCTCGCCATCATGGGACCGTCCGGCTCAGGCAAGACGACGTTGCTGAATCTGCTCGGCGGGCTGGATCGGCCGACGAGCGGCACGATCCGGGTCGGCGAAGCGGAGCTCTCGTCGATGTCCAACAACCAGCTGTCGAAATGGCGCTCGACCCACGTGGGCTTCGTGTTCCAGTTCTACAACCTGTTGCCGGTGCTGACCGCGCAGAAGAACGTCGAGCTGCCCCTCCTGCTGACGAACTTCAGCGGCAGGGAACGCGCCGAACGGGCGGGCATCGCGCTCGACATCGTCGGGCTGACAGACAGGGCGAAGCACACGCCCAGGGAACTGTCGGGCGGCGAGGAGCAACGCGTCGCCATCGCGCGCGCGATCGTATCCGATCCCACGCTGCTGCTCTGCGACGAGCCGACGGGCGACCTGGACCGCGAGAGAGCTGATGAGATCTTGCGGCTCCTGCAGATCCTGAACCGCGAGCACGGCAAGACCATCGTCATGGTGACCCACGATGCGCAGGCGGCCGAGTACGCCAAGCGCACGCTACACGTCGACAAGGGTCAGCTCGAAGCGAGGGATGCGGCGTGAAATTCTTCGGCTTCGTCTGGAAGAATGCGTGGCGGAAGAAGATCCGTACGTCGCTGACGATCCTGTCGGTGCTGGTCGCCTTCCTGATGTACGTACTGCTCAGTGCCATCGGCTCGGCGATGACCGGCGGTGGCGGCGGCATCGAATCCGCGCGGCGCCTGGTCGTTATCGACAAGGTCTCGCTGATCAACCTCTTGCCGGTCAGCTACTACAACAAGCTCGACGCTACCCCCGGCGTCCGCGTGGCGACGCACTCGACCTGGTTCGGCGGCTTCTACCAGGACCCGAAGAACCAGTTCGCCCAGTTCCCGATCGACCCCGAAACCTACTTCGAGGTCTATTCCGAGCTCGACATGCCCGATGAGCAAATGCAGGGCTTCCTTGCCAACCGGACCGGCGCGCTGGTCGGCCGCTCTATTGCGCAGCGCTTCGGCTGGGAAGTCGGCGACCGCATTCCGATCCAGGCCACGATCTGGCCGCAGCGGGACGGGGGCCGCAGCTGGGAATTCGATCTAGAGGGCGTCTTCGACACGACGGACCCGCGGGGGTCGGATGCCATCTTCCTGTTCCACTATGACTATTTCGACGAGGCCAGGCAGTTCGGCCAGGGACTCGTCGGCTGGTACATCGTCAGTCTCGAGGACGGCGCCGACCCGGTAGAAGTGTCGAACACGATCGACGCCGGGTTTGCCAACTCGCCGAACGAGACGGAGACGAGCACGGAGCAGGCGTTCGCGGCGTCCTTCGCCGAGCAGCTCGGCAACATCGCCCTGATCGTGCAGCTGATCCTGGGCGCCGTCTTCTTCACCCTGTTGCTGGTTACCGGCAACACGATGGCCCAGTCGGTCCGTGAACGCATCGCCGAACTCGCGGTGCTGAAGACGCTCGGGTTCCGCGATGGCACACTGCTCGGCATCATCCTCGCCGAGTCCATACTGATCATGGCCATCGGCGGCGGGCTGGGCATCTTGATCGGCTGGCTCATCATGCTGGGGCTCAGCCAGATGTTCGCTGCGATGATCGGCATCGGCCTGACGATATCGGTGCAGGCCTTAGCCGGCGCGATCGCGATCATCCTCATCGCCGGAATTGCGGCCGGCATCTTCCCGGCACTGCACGCGCGACGCCTCACTATCGTCGACGCCCTGGCGAGGGGCTGAGCCATGCGCTTTCTCAATCAGCTGGTCGCTGTCACGCACCTCAACATCCTCAACCTGCCGAAGCGGGTCGCGAGCTCGGTCGTCGCGGTCATCGGCGTAGCGGCGGTCGTGCTCGTGTTCGCCGCCGTGCTCTCGATGGCCAAGGGCTTCGAGCGCACGATGGTCGCGGCTGGCTCGGAGGACACGGCAATCGTGCTGCGCAGCGGTTCGACGGCGGAAATGAACAGCGGCCTGTCCTATGAGCAGGCCCAGATCGTGATCAACGCACCCGGCGTGCGCCGAGACGGCGATCGGATCCTCGCCTCGCCCGAGCTGTTCGTGATCGTCGACATCGACAAGAAAGACACGGGTTCGAGCGCCAACGTGCCGCTTCGCGGCGTCACTGCCGCTGCTTTCGATGTCCGCGAAAACGCACGACTCGTGGAAGGCCGAATGTTC
>DATCZB010000188.1:0-15464 GCA_036526155.1 Gammaproteobacteria bacterium | reverse complement strand
CGGTGAGCTCGAGGCGTTGATGGAGCTGGCGGGAGTGGATTTCCCGGCCCTCGCTGTCGCTGCAGAAACGTCAGTGGGGCTCGAGCAGATCGGCGCGTTCCTGTTCGAGCATCTCGGGATCGTCAGGGTCTATACGAAAATGCCGGGCAAGCCGGCCGAGACGGACAAGCCGTTTACCGTACGCAAAGGCGCAACGGTTCACGACGTCGCCGCGCTCGTCCACCGCGATATTGCCGGATCCTTACGCTACGCGCGCGCCTGGGGCGAGCACGTCTACGACGGCCAGCAGGTTGGTCCGGAGCATCTCGTTGCCGACGGAGATATCGTCGAGTTGCACATGCGTTAGCCGCTGACGGCCTCGTCTGCTCCAGCTGCGATTTCGAGCTTGCCGACGAGCTCGGCAACCGAGCTGACCTCGTGGCGATCCAGGTAGGCGGCGATTCCGCGGTTGATCTTGTCGCAGATCAGCGGGTCGTAGAACAGGGTCGTGCCCACGCCGACGGCTGCGGAGCCGGCGAGGATGAACTCGAGCGCGTCGTTCGCCGTTTCTATCCCGCCCTGGCCGATGATCGGAATGTCGTCCCGAGCCGCCTCGGCGTACGCCTTATGCACCTTCAGCAAGGCAATCGGCTTTATCGCGGGTCCCGACAAGCCGCCCTGGACGTTGCCGATGATCGGCGCCCGCTGCTCGACATCGATCGCCATCCCCATCAGCGTGTTGATGACGGACAGCGCATCCGTTCCGGCATCGATGCAGGCCCGGGCAGACGCGGCGATATCGGTCTGGTTGGGCGACAGTTTGGTAATCAGCGGTTTGCTGGTAACCGCGCGGCAGGCGGCGACAACCTCGGCCGACATGTCCGGATAGTTGCCGAAGGCGACACCTCCCTCCTTCACGTTCGGACAGGAGATGTTGATCTCGATTGCGTCGATCGGCGACTGGTCGAAGATGCGCGTGACCTCGACATACTCATCGACGGTCGATCCCGAGACGTTAGCGAAGAATCGGGTTTCGTCGAAGTCGAGCTGCGGCAGGATCTCGTCGACCACCACGCGCGCGCCGGGATTCTGCAGGCCGATGGCATTCAGCATGCCGGCGGGTGTCTCCCAGACGCGATGCGGCTCGTTGCCGAGCCGCGGCGCCAGAGTCGTTCCCTTGAGGACGATGGCGCCGACATCCCGGTTACTGAAACCCTTGACGCGGGTATATTCCTCACCAAAGCCCACGCAACCGGACAGCAGAACGATTGGGGAGCTCAGCGTGATACCGCAAAAGCTGACAGCAAGGTCGGGGTCGGAATCCACGGCGCAATTATCGTGTTCCACCTGATCCTCTATCAACCTGAAATCCCTCCGAATACGGGAAACGTGATTCGACTTTGCGCCAACGTCGGGTCGACACTGCACCTCGTGCACCCGCTGGGCTTCGATCTGACCGAGGCCCGGGTCAGGCGGGCCGGGCTCGATTACCGGGAACTGGCCCGCGTGGTCGAGCACGATGATCTGGCCGGTTGCCTGGATTCTATCGGTTCCGGGCGGGTCTTTGCCCTGACAACAAAGGGCCGCAAGTCACTGTTCGAGGCCAGATTCGAGCCCGGCGACGGCCTGCTGCTCGGCCCGGAAACGCGCGGCCTGCCGGACTCCGTGCTCGCGCGCTTCGCCCCGGAACGAGTGCTGCGGCTGCCGCTTCGTCCGGGCAACCGCAGCCTGAATCTCTCGAATGCGGCCGCCGTGGCGCTGTATGAGGCCTGGCGCCAGCAGGGATTCGCTGGCGGAGCCTAGTGCTCCCGCATGATCGGCCGCCGCATTAGTGCCGCTACGGCGTCGCTCGGGTCGAGATCCTCGTACAGCACCCGGTAAATCTGATCCGCAATCGGCATGTCGACCTCTTCCCGGGCGGCGACATCGCGGACGGCCCGCGCCGCGTAGTAGCCTTCGACAACCTGTCCGATCTGGGCCCTGGCAGCGTTGGCCGATGCCCCATGCGCGAGGGCCAGACCGAAGCGGCGATTGCGTGACTGGTCGTCGGTGCAGGTCAGCACGAGGTCCCCCATGCCGGCCAGACCCATGAAAGTCTCCTTCCGGGCGCCGAGCTTGACGCCCAGGCGGGTCATCTCGGCCAGCCCCCGCGTCAGCAAGGCAATCCGCGTGTTGGCGCCGAAGCCGAGGCCGTCGCTCAGGCCCGCGCCGATCGCGTAGATATTCTTGGTGGCGCCGCCGACCTCGACGCCGACGACGTCGTCTGACAGGTAGGCGCGAAAAGTGTCGGTGGAGATCGCTTCGGCGAGATGGCGGGCGAATGCTTCGTTGGTCGATGCGATCGTCATTGCGCTCGGCAACTGGCGGGCCACCTCGGCGGCGAAGGTCGGGCCCGACAGCACGGCGGTCGGCATGCCGTCCGGCATGGTCTGGCTCACGACCTGGTGCGGCAGCAGGCCGGTGTCGATCTCGAAGCCCTTGGTCGCCCAGCACAGGCCGCCGAAAGTGATTCGCGTCGCCGCAATCTCTTCCAGCAGGAGCCGCAGGCTGTGGCTCGGGACGGCGACGACGACATCGTCCGCGTTGCCGAGCGCCACGCTGAGATCATCCGTCACCTCGAGCGCGGCAGGAAACTCGACGCCTGCGAGGTAAGCCTCGTTGGAGCGTGCCGCGGCCATGGCCTCGACGCCATCGCGGCTGCGGCCCCAGAGCGTCGTCTGTCTGCCCGAGCGGCTGAACTGAATCGCGAGCGCCGTTCCCCAAGAGCCGGCGCCGATGACGGCGAGCCGCCCGGTCGGCTTAGTGCGGTTCTCCGTCACCCTGCGGCTTGTCGTCATCGCTCGCCGCCGCTGCCGACGAAACATCGGTTGGCGCTTCGGTCGCTTCTGCGCCGGGCATCTGCACCTGCAGCGGCTGGCCTTCGGCAGCCGCGGCCTGCGCCTGGCGCTGCTGAACGGCCTGCGCGTAGAGGGCGTCGAAGTTTATCGGCTGCAGAAGAAGCTGCGGAAAGCCGCCCTTCGCGGCGATCTCGGCAACGGCTTCGCGCGCAAACGGAAACAGGGTTCCGGGGCAGAAGCTGCCGAGAAGCTGGGCGCGCTCCTGCTCGTTATAACCCTTCATCAGGAAAACGCCGGCCTGCACGATCTCGATCAGGAACAGCGTCTGCTCGCTATCCTTCGACTCGATGGTCAGGGTCAGCGACACTTCGACGTTGTCGTCGTTGAGCTGGCGATTGGCCGAGCCGATGTTCAATTGCGTATTCGCCTGTGCGCTCGAAGTAAAGATCTCCGGTGCTTTGGGAGACTCGAAGGACATGTCCTTGATATAGATCTTCTGCAGCAGGAGCTGTCGTTCGTTAGTTGCTTGCGCTGGTTCGTCTGCCATTGGTCCTTTCTCTTCTCCTAAGTTTTGTTGCCTGCTGCCGTACCTATTTCACCAGCGGCAGGTTTTCGGTTCGCCAGGCGGCGAGGCCGCCCTGAAGGCTGAATGCGGATTCGTAGCCGGACTTGCGCAGCGCGTCGGCCGCACGTTTCGCCACGGGCCCGTTGTCACAGACGGCCAGCAGCACTTTGTCCTTCTTTTTCTTGATGACTTCCGGATTGCTCTCGATCTGCGCCAGCGGGAAGTTCTTCGCGTTGACGATGTGGCCGCCAGCATAAGCCTCCTCAGGCCGGACGTCGATGATCATCGCGCCCTTGTTGATCAGCTGCACGGCCATGTTGGTCGATACCTGAATCAGGCCGCGGCCCTTGAGTCTGGCTTCGTAAGCGATCACCGCCACGAGAAAGGCGACGACCATGCTCGCGAGAAGCGGATGGGAATTGGCAAAGGCGATCAGTTCACCCATAAGGGGCCCCGAGCCGGACGAATAAGGCGGGGGATTATAGCAGCGGCTTCGACGCACAATCCGCTCCGATTGAGCATAAGATTGGCGCTTCATGAGTGAGCCGAAGCGAACATTGCGCAAAGCCTGCCTGATGCTCGTCGCCGGAATCGTTGCGGCGTGGTCGGTGAGCCAGGCGTCGGCCCAGGAAGTCTCGGAGGAAGACCTTGCCCGGTTGCGGGCCGAGATCGCTCGACTGGAGCGAGAGCTCGACCGGCAGATCGGCCGGCGCGACGATCGAATGGCCGAGCTTCGGGGGATCGAGGAATCACTGGCTGAGACCAGAACGCGGCTCGCGTCTCTGGCCGAAGCGATCAGCGCCCAGTCCGAGCGGCGCGATCGAATCGAGTCGGAGCGCGAAGCAGCAGCCGGCCGACTCGGTAACGAGCAGGCGGCGCTGAGCGATCAGGTCCGTTTCAGCTACGTTTCCGGGCAGCAGGGCGCTGTCCGCCTCATGCTCAGCCAGGAGAGCCCGGCGGACCTGGGTCGGATGCTCGTCTATTTCGATTATCTGAACCAGCATCGCAACGAGCGGATCGCAGCCGTCAACGCCGAGCTTGCTGAGCTCGAGCGGCTGGCAATCGAGAGTGAGGCGGTTGCCGTCGAGTTGAGTCGACTGCGTGCCGACGAGCTCGCGCAGGCGGAGCGGCTGGAGCAGGAGCGCCGCGCGCGGGCCGAGCTGGTCAGCGAGCTCAATGCCGGAATCGCGTCGTCGGAGCAACGAATCGAGAAAATGCGCGCCGACGAGGCGCATCTCAACGACGTGATCGCGAGGCTTGCGGAATTGCTCGAGTCTTTTCCGGATTCCACTGCGGCCGCGTTTTCCGAGCAGCGCGGCAACCTGGCCTGGCCCGTAGATGGGGAGATCGTCGCCCGGTTCGGCGATGCCCGCGATAGCGCGGGCAGAGTCAGATGGAACGGAGTGCTAATCGAGGCCGACGCGGGCGGCGATGTCCGAGCGTTCTACCACGGGCGCGTCATGCATGCGCAGTGGACGCCCGGAATGGGCCTGCTGACGATTCTCGAGCATGGCGACGGGTTCATGACGATCTACGGTCATAATGCCGTGCTGTACAAGGAAGTCGGCGACTGGGTGGCACCCGGAGAAGCCATCGCCGAAGTGGGCGATACGGGCGGGCAGCAAGGCGCGGCGCTCTATTTCGAGGTCCGCCGCGACGGAGAGCCCGTCAATCCGGCAGATTGGGTCCGTTGAAATCGCGCCCTGAAGCTGCCGGGCACAGGTCTGCTGTGCTATCGTCTATCACGAGGATGGTACCAGCGGAAGAATAATTATATGTCACTGAAAGTGCGAAGCATTCTGGTACTCGTCATCGGCACCGTGCTTGGTCTGACCGTTTCGATCTCCAGCTCGATGCTGGCCGACCGCGAGCCTCGGCCAGCCGCTGCCGGCAGCGGCGTCGACGATGCCAGCCTGGCGCTCATCGCCGAAGCGCTGGCGCGGGTCCGCGATGAATATGTCGACGCCGTCGACGAGCAACAGCTCGTTTCCAATGCCATCAGCGGAATGGTCGACGGGCTGGACCAGCATTCCCGGTATCTCGACCGGGACCAGTACGAGGACATCCGTATCACCACGACCGGAAACTACACCGGTGTCGGGCTCGATATCGATGTCCGCGACGGCAAGGTCATGGTCATCGCGCCACTCGAGGATACGCCGGCGGCCAAGGCCGGCATCCAGCCAGGCGACGTCGTGGTCGCGATTGACGATGTGGCAATCGATTCCGAAGGTCTCGAAGCTGCGGTCGAGCGTATGCGCGGCAGGCCCGGGACCGAGGTCAGGCTCGACGTCAGCCGCGAGTCCGAAATGGAGCTCTTGAGCTTTTCCCTCACCAGAGCACCGATTCACGTGAACACGGTGCGCAGCGAATACCTTCCCGGCGGCTACGGGTATATCCGGGTGACCGGTTTCTCGGACAGCACGCTGGCAGAGCTCGATGCCGCCGCCGAGCAGCTGACTCGTAATGGCGATCTGCAGGGTCTCGTTCTCGACTTGCGGGACAACCCCGGCGGTGTGCTCGATGCCGCAATTGGAGTAGCCGACCGATTCCTCGACGACGGCCTGATCGTTCGCGGCAGCGGGCGGATTCGGCAGGCGCGATTCGAACAGTACGCGGAGCCGGGTGATACGCTCGAAGCGGTGCCGCTGGCGGTGCTGATCAATCGAGGTTCGGCCTCGGGTTCGGAGATCGTAGCGGGCGCGCTCAAGGATCATTCCCGCGCAGAGCTCATCGGGCAGCGCAGTTACGGCAAAGGCTCGGTGCAAAGTGTCGTTCCGCTTGGGGAGGGGAGCGCGCTGAAGCTGACGACGGCGCATTACCTGACCCCGCACGGGACCACGATTAACGGTCGAGGCATCGAGCCCGACGTCATGGTGCGCAATGCGGATCCGCGTAGTCAGTACCGCGGGTCCGGGAGCCTGGTGTCGATGGACGAGGATCGCCAGCTCCGGTTCGCACTGCAGTCACTCGGATTCGAGGCGATAGCGCTGAGTCAGGCGCAGTGATCCTCCGCGGCCAGCCGGTCAGGAACGAGGGTTTTCGCGATGCAGGAGCGTAAGAGCTTTCCTCTCTGGGGCGCCGTTGCCCTGCCTGCCGGGATGTTGTGGGGAACGGTGATCGGCATCGGCATCGGCTATCTGTCAGGCAACGCGTTCATTGGCGGGGCAATCGGTGCGGCGCTCGGTATCGGCATCGGCCTGAGCCTGCTGGCAGCAGCCGTTGTGATTGCATCTCACGATATCTAGGAGCTTTTCCTCGTGTTATCGATCGCCGGTCGTGCAATCGGTGTGCTCGCGGGCGGAGCCGCGACCGTGCTATGGGTAGCCGTCATGTGGTTCCCGGTTGCCGGTTTCATGCTGGATGGAATCGGTTTCGTCGTCGGCGGCTTCATGGCGCTGTTCGCGCTGGTCGCCGCCATCGGCGCGTACCATGGCCATGCGTTCGTGATCTTCGTTTGTTTTGTTGCATCGTTTTTTGGCGTGGGCGCATTCGCGCTGAACGTCGATCACTGGTTTCGCGTGTTCGGAGTGCTGGATCTGTTGCTGCTGTCATCAGCCGTGATGATCTGGTTTTCAGCGCGCAGTGAGGAGAAGACTGAATGACACGGTCAATGATCACGCTGGCCATCTTCGCGGCAACGATCTGGGTTCCTGCAGCAGCGAAGGCCGACGCCGCCCTGCTGGAATCCGCGCGCAGCCTCTGGCAGAGCGCGCAGAATGGAAACTATCGCTACAGCTTTCAGAAGTACTGCGAGTGTTACCGGGGCGAACCCCCGACAACGGTCGTCACGGTCAGGGACGGTCAGATCCGGGACGTATTCCATGTGCATAGCGATTCGGATCGGCAGGTGCCTGCACGCGACGGCAGCCTGGACCTGTATTGGACGGTGGAGGACCTTTTCGGCAAGCTCGAGACGGCGTATTCGCGAGATGCGGTCGTCCGCGTCGAGTACCATCCCGATCTTGGCTACCCGGTGTCCTTGTACATCGATTACGACCCCGGTTTCGTGGGTGACGAGACGGACTTGCGTTTAAGGGAATTCGTGCAGCTGTAGCGATGCCCCGGGACCGCTGGCTCATTCTCGGTGCGGCTTTGCTTTACGCCTCATCTCTTGCCATGCCCGCGATCGAAGGGTCAGGTTTTCCGGCGCTCACCGGGCTGGATGTGCTGCGCCAGGGCGCGGGCGCCTGGCGCGACGGTGTCGTTGCCTGGTATGCAAACCCGCTACTGATCGTTGCGCTTATTGCGGGCTGGTTACGAAGTTACCGTTTCGCTCTGGCAGCAGTGCTGGCCGGCCTGCTCCTGGCACTTTCGAGCTTCAGTGCCGAATGGGCCGCCGAGAGCGGCGGACGAAACGTTCCCGCGTTCAGCTTCGCTGCCGGGTTCTACGTGTGGATTGGCGCGTACGTTTTAGCTGCTGCGGGGGCGTTGTTGGGATATATAAGGAGTGACGCGTTAGCCCGGCGCAAGGAATAGCGATTTGGTGCCACTCATCGGGTCGGACGATTTGACCGGCACCCTGCGCGGGCTTAGAGTCATGCAGTGCGTTTGGCACGTGGTTATGGCTGGTCAGAACCTTTTTAAGCGCAGAAATAAGCAAAAAAGACATCTGAACCCAGTGGTCTAGCGCTTGATTTTACGTCGTTGATTGAGTCGCTAGCAGTTTGCAACGGCGTGAGACTTTTATTGATGAATATCTATGTTGGCAACTTGTCTTATGGCATGACCGAAGATGAGCTTCGAGAGGCTTTTTCTGCTTACGGCGATGTCTCTTTGGTCAAGATTCTGACTGACAGAGAGACTGGCCGATCGCGCGGTTTCGGTTTCGTTGAGATGCCGAGCCAAAGTGAAGGCGAAGCGGCCGTCGCTCAACTCAATGGCAAGGAACTCGGCGGACGCACGCTTCGCGTAAACGAAGCGAGGCCGCGAGAGCGTCGTTAGTCCGACTGCTTTTCAGGATCTGCTTCCCCACAACCACTGCTTCGGTTGTGGGCCGAACAACCACGGCGGCCTGAGAATAAAAAGCTACTGGACGGGGCCAGACGTCAGCGTGACGAAATTCACGCCACAAAGCCACCATTGCGCCGGCCCAACGCATTTTGTCAACGGCGGGATCATCGCGACCGTCATCGATTGTCACTGCGTCTGCACGGCGGCCGCGGCGGCATATCGCGACGCGTCGCGCGATATCGGAAGCAAGCCAGACGTGTATTTCGCGACGGCCAAGCTCGCGTTGGAATACATGCGGCCGACGCCGATAGATGCCGTGCTCGAGATCCGGGCCAGAATCGAAGCGCGTACAGAGCGGACTTATGTCCTGTCATGCCACCTCTCAGCCGACGGCAAGCCGCGCGTAAAGGCGCAGGTCGAGGCAATTCGGGTGCCGGATAGCTGGATGCTCGACAACGCCGCGGCGTTGTAGGTTAATAACGGAAAACAGACCAACAACGATAAATAAGAAATGATCTACGTAAAGTGGACCCGAGCGGAGCTGGCCACCCTGGAAATGCCCGCGCTGTACACGGAAGTCGACGAGGACGGGTGGGTCCAGCGAGAGCTGGAGGTCTCCGATGATGGAACGGTTGCGGAGCAACGGGTTCCGTCGCTGAAAAATCCGGGATGGTTTGGTCTTGCGCGGCTGGCCTTCCCTATGCTCGAGAGCAACATCAGCAAGGCCGAGTTCGAGACACTCTGGCGGTCCGGAGAAATGTCCTCCGAAAGATCCTGATGCGCCCGTAGCTCAGCTGGATAGAGCGCTGCCCTCCGGAGGCAGAGGTCAGGGGTTCGAATCCCTTCGGGCGCGCCAATCAAGGTCCGGATTTGTCTCGGCGACGCGATCGCAGCCTGGTGTCAGATAAGAGCCCGAACCAGCAGGTAAAGAACCGAAGGGGCGAGCAGGCAACCGACACCCGTATAGAAGGTTGCAGTCATCGCTCCGTACGGCACGAGTTTCGGGTCGGTTGCCGCAAGCCCTCCAGCGACCCCGCTGGTTGTTCCCATGAGCCCGCCATAAATCAGGGCAGCGTGCGGAGTCGTCAGGCCAATACGCTTTGCGACCAGCGGAGTGCCGATCATGACGAGCACGGACTTGGTAAGGCCAGCGGCAACGCTGAGGGCAATCACGTCGGATCCGGCGCCAAGCGCCGTGCCGGTGACCGGGCCGACGATATAAGTTGCGGCCCCCGCACCGATCGTGCTGATTGAAACGGCATCGCCGTAGCCGAACGCAATGGCGACGATGGCGCCGGTAACGAACGACAGGACGACCCCGATGATGACGGAAGCCGCGCCAACGAACCCGGCACGCTTCAAGGTCTCGAGATTGGCGCCGAACGCGGTCGCGATAATCGCAAAGTCGCGAAACATGGCACCGCCCATCAGGCCAACGCCGGCAAGCAGGCTGAAATCAGCAATTCCCTGAGAGCCACCCGTCGCGCGTCCACCCAGGTAGGCCAGCACCAGGCCAATGGCTATGGCAACGGCGGAGCCGTGGATTCGACCGTGCGTCAGCCGGTCGGACAGGAAATAAGAGATCCAGACGAGAATGCCGACGAAGACGAACGCGACAATCAGCGCGTTGGCTGTGAAGACGTCGCGCAGAGAGTCAGGAATCATCAGTCTTACCTTCACCAACGTGGATCCGGTCCAGCAGCGGGATCGCCGCGAAGCTGACAGCTACGGCTGCGGAGCCCGCAATGATCGCCATCCACCCGCCCGACAGGGCTGCGACGACGTCTTGTCTGGCGGCCATGGCGACGACGATCGGGATGTACATTGCGCTCCAGAAGTTGATCCCGCTCGCGGTAGGCGCGCTCAGGTGAAATTCTTTCCTCGACAGACTGGAGAGAAGGATCAGCAGTAACATCGCGATGCCGACCCCGCCAACGTTGGCTTGGGCTCCGATGATGTCGCCCAGAATATCGCCGATGAAGACACCGACAAGCATGCAGAATGACAGCAGCGCAACGCCGTAGATGATCATCCGGTTCTCCTTGTTTCTGGACGCAGCGCGGGTTGTATCATGCTCCGGAAGGGCGGGGAAGCGTGAGTCGAGACGTGCTAGCTGAGGATTTCAATCTCTATTCCCATTTTCGTGAGCAGATCCTCGAGCACTCGGATAAGGAGTTGCTCAGGACCGGTGACGACAGGTCTCTGAGTTACCGCGATATGGACGAGCTGTCGGGCCGAATGGCATCGGCGCTGAGTTCGCTCGGTGTCCGCCCCGGAGATCGGGTCTCGGTGCAGGTGGAAAAGTCACCCGAGTGCCTGGCGCTCTATTTGTCCTGCCTTAGAGCCGGGTTCGTCTTCCATCCGCTGAACATGGCCTACAAGACGCAGGAACTCGAGTATTTCCTGACCAATGCCGAGCCCGAAGCGGTCATTTGCGATGCCCGGAACGAAGCATCGATCGGGGCGCTCGCCAGGCAGGCTGGCGCGAAGCATGTCCTGACACTCAACGGCGACGGCGCCGGCACACTGGGTGAGCGGGCAGAGAGCGCTTCGCCCCACTTCGAGACGATCAGCCGGTCGCGGGATGATCTGGCGGCGCTGTTGTATTCCTCCGGCACGACCGGTGTGCCCAAGGGCATCATGCTGTCGCACTGGAATCTGCTGAGCAATACGCAGACGCTGATCGAGGCCTGGGGCTTCACGGCAGACGATCGCTTGCTGCATGCGTTGCCCATCTTTCATGTTCATGGCTTGTTCGTTGCCAATGGATGCGTGCTGTTGAGCGGTGCGAGCATGCGCTGGCTGCCGGCCTACAAAGTGGATGAGGTCATCCGCTTTCTGCCCGAGTGCTCGGTGATGATGGGTGTGCCGACCTACTACACGAGGCTGCTGTCGAATGCGGCTTTCGACCGAGACGTCGCCCGCAATGTGCGGCTGTTCGTCTCGGGGTCCGCGCCGCTGCTCGAGGAGACATTCGCCGCCTTCGAGGCACGGACCGGGCACCGAATTCTCGAGCGCTATGGCATGACCGAGACCAACATGAACACGTCCAACCCGCTCGAGGGCGAGAGGAAGCCGGGGACAGTGGGCCCACCCCTCCCCGGCGTCGAGGTCCGGGTTACGAACGATGACGGCAAGCTGCTCGATACCGGCGAAATCGGCAATCTCGAAGTCAGGGGACCAAAGGTCTTTCTCGGATACTGGAGGCTGCCGGAGAAGACCGCCGAGGACTTTGCCGGGGATGGCTTTTTCAAGACCGGTGACAATGCCACGGTCGATGCTGACGGCTACGTCTCGATCGTCGGCCGGTCCAAGGACATGATCATCACCGGCGGCCTGAACGTCTATCCGAAAGAAGTCGAGACCGTGATCGACGACCTTCCGGGGGTCAGCGAGTCGGCCGTCATCGGCGTGCCGCATCCGGATCTCGGTGAGGGCGTCGTCGCGGTGGTCGTCGGCGAAGGTGATTCGCCGCCGGGCGAGGCAGACCTGATCGCGGCCTGCAAGCAGCAGCTCGCCGGCTTCAAGGTTCCGAAGCGCGCGGTATTCGTCGGCCAGCTGCCGAGAAACACGATGTCGAAGGTGCAGAAGAATCAGCTCCGCAAAGAGTATTCCGCGTTGTTCGACGCAGCGGCCCACCAGGATCGCAGTCATTGAGAGTACGGCGGGTCTTGTGACGAGAGGCGGCGTCGTAGTCCACGTACCCGACCTGCCTGGCGAGCATCTTCCCCGCTACACCAAAACGCGGGGCGTTGCGGCAATCCTGCGCTCTCCGGGTAAGGTAGCGGGTATGCAGCAGATGGGCGTGCACGTTCGCTCCGTCGCACCCGGCTTTGCGGGCACCAACCGGCATTTCCACACAGTCGAGGAAGAGTGGGCCTATGTGCTGAATGGACGTGGCAAGCTGCGAATCGGGCCGTTGACTCTCCCCGTCGGGCCCGGGCACTTTGCCGGCTTTCCGCCCGGGCCGAGACCGCATCACTTCGTCAATGACGGTGCCGAGGATCTCGTCTTCCTCGAAGGTGGTGAGTCTCGGGCTGCCGAAGATGGCTGCTGGTATCCGGATGCGCGCGTGATGTCCTATGGCCGGCAACTCGTCGAGCCGTATCAGGAGCCTCCGCCGGAGCAAGGGACGCAGGCGCAGCTGCAAGATATCGAATCGCTGCCCGTGCAAGAGTTCAGCCACGATGTCGAGCCGCGCGCGAGGCGGCAAATGCGCGTGCTGCATCGCCCCACCGGACTTACGCGCCAGGCTGTTTACTGGTGCCGCGTAGCTCAGGGTGAGCTTACGACCGCGCTGCATACGCATGACAGGACCGATGAGTGGGTCTTTGTGCTCGACGGCAAGGGGGTCGTGCGGATCGGCAATGACGAGTTCCCTGTCGGGCCGCATGACTTCGTCGGCCATCCGGCGGGCGGAGAGCCACACGTGATGCAGGCCGAAACAGACCTGACCTATCTCATGGGCGGAATGATCGACCCGCTCGACGTTGTCACCTACCCGGAGCATGGTCTCAGGCGACTGGGTGGCAAGCTCGAGCCGCTGAGCTCGGGGTCTACAGCGCATGATCGAGACCGGTGAGGAGCCAGATAAATGAACATCAAGGGCATCGCAGGATTTGCCGTCATTACCGAAACAACCGAACCCAGCAAGGCTCTGTATCGAGACGTCCTGCAGTTACCGATGAAAGAGAAGGACGACTATCTTTCGATGGATCGCTTCGAGGGCGCGAATCATTTCGGCGTCTGGCCGTTGCGCATGGCAGCACAGTCCTGCTTCGATCGCGAGGAATGGCCAGCCGATTTGCCAAAGCCTCAGGCGACCATCGAGTTCGAGCTCAGTGACATCGAATCGGTGCATGCGGCGGTCGATGAGATGAAGGCCGCAGGTCAGGAGTTCGTCCACGAGGCTCGCCTCGAGCCCTGGGGGCAGACCATCGCCAGGTTTCTGAGCCCGGAGGGAATTCTCGTCGGTCTGAGTTTCGCTCCCTGGTTGCACGATGCAGGGGCTTAGGCCCGGCACAGGCGTCGCATCGTGAGCGTCATCGGCAACCTGACCGTTGGCGTCATGGGCTCGAGTCAGGATGAGCATGTCGAACTGGCCGGCCCGCTCGGGCAGCTATTGGCCGATCTCGAGTTCAATCTGCTGACGGGCGCCGGCCGCGGCGTCATGACTTCGGTCAGCCGCGCTTTTCTCGAAGCGCGCCGTGGCCGCGGCATCTCGATCGGCGTTGTTCCATGTGCGAGCCTCGACGCCAGGCGTTCTCCGCGTGCCGGCTCACCGAATCCCTATGTGGAGCTGCCCGTTTACACGCACTTGCCCTTGAGCGGAGTCGATGGCCAGCACGATCTGTCGCGTAACCATATCAACGTGCTGACTTCCGACGTCATCATTGCGCTGCCGGGTAGCGACGGGACCAGGAGTGAGGTCGAGCTGGCGGTCAAATATGACAGGCCCGTCGCGGTGTTCGCGGAATCAGCGGCTCAGGTCGCGCATTTCGCTGGGGGCATTCCCCGCTTGTTCGACATCAAGGATGTCGAGGTGTTTCTTGCGGATCTCATGGAGCGTCACGGCGGACGACTCGATTGAGATTCCGGGCGCAATAAACCTCGTCCGGCCGCGGGCCGATCGGCAAAGGTGTTATAAACGAGTTCCGCGCGGTCCGGCAGACGAGAGAATGCGAATGAAAAGGCTTCTGCTACCGATAGTCTCTGTTTCCCTGTTCGGCGCCATTGGCGCTGGCGGTGCACATTCAGAAGATCGAAAATTATCGAAAATCCGATCAGGAGGCGATGGGCTTCTCGATGCCCTATCGTTCGCCGAACGGTTGGAATCCGCTCTGGTGCTAGATAGGACCCTAAGACAATGAAATCAGGATTTATCTTTCCAATGGTGGCGTTTCTGGCGGCTGCGGGCGTGTCATCGATGGCCGTTGCCCAGGGCGGCTTCGGTCCGCCGGAGATGACGCTGGTCGAAGTGCGTGACGGCATTTACACGATCCGCAACGCAGGCTCGGGAAACGCGTCTCTGCTCGTCCGTGACGAGGGCGCAATTCTGATCGACGACAAGTTTCCCCAGGACTTCGATGGCATTGTCGGGTTCGTGCGCTCGGTAACGGATGCGCCGCTGCTCTATGTCATTAACACACATCTGCATCCTGACCACGTCGGCGGCAACCCGGCGATGCAGGGAATTGGCGCGCACGTCGTGGCGTCCGAGAACGCTCGTCGGATTATGGCCGAGCGCGGGCAGCCGGGATTGCCGAACATCACGCTGAGAGATACTTTGCGGATCTGGCTCGAGGATTTACCGATCGATCTGCACTATCTCGGTCGCGGTCATACTGACGGCGATATCGTCGTGCATCTTCCCACGGAGCGGCTCGTGATCACGGGCGACCTGTTCGCGCTCTACGGTCCCTACCGAGCCGTGATCGATTACACAGCGGGCGGCAGCCTCAGGGACTGGACACGCACTTTGGAGCGTGTGCTTCAGCTCGACTTCGACACGGTTATCCCGGGCCATAGCGGCGTCACGGATCGTGCGAACGTCGAGGGCTATATCGAGTATCTCACCGCGACCCGGGATATGGTTCGCGAGATGAATGCGCGGCAGGCCTCACGCGACGAGATCCAGGCCATGCTGCAAAGCGAGTTTGACTGGGGCGGGCTCGAGATGTCGATCGGCCTCGACGGCGTGATCACCGAGATGCGCTAGCGGCTTGCTCGCCGAGAGGCTCCCGCGGCTTACTCTTCGAGAGGCTCCCGCGGCTTACTCTCCGAGCTGCTCGAGCATGTACTCGATGGCGGAGACGACCTCGGCGTCCGACAGGTTGACCTGACCGCCCTTCGGCGGCATGTAGCCGGCATCCCCGGTATAGCCGTTGATGGCGTGGTCGATCAGCGTCTCCATTCCCTGCGCGGCACGACCTGCCCACGCGGCTCCATCGCCCAGGGCCGGGGCGCGCGTGGCGGCTGCCGTGGCGGGCGAATGGCATGCAACGCAGGCCTGGTTATAGACCTGAGGGCCAGTCAAGACCGTGGCCACCGGTTCGGCGACGAGGGCCGGTTGGGCCGCCACGAGGTCGTCGGAGCCGAGCAGTATGACCTGGCCGATCGGCTCGATGCGG
>DATCZB010000187.1:0-2897 GCA_036526155.1 Gammaproteobacteria bacterium | reverse complement strand
GTATAGCGGCCTCAGTGCGCTGCTGCCTGACGAGCTGTCGAGAGTCAGCGTCAGATGGCGGCCCGGTACCACGGCTCTCTCTTGCCGACGGAGGCAACCATGAAGACCGAGCTTCTATACCGGATACTGGTTACTGCCTTCATTGGCCTCTTGTAGATGCCGTACATCCTCGATCGCGTTGCGGTGCGCGGCCTTGCGGACGCAGTCGGATACCCGGAGAATCCGAGGCCCCAATCGCCATGGGCACAGCGTCCATTTGCCGTCCCGTGGGCCCGAACCCTCGCGTTCGCGGTCGGCTTCTTCTCGCAAGCGGTCGTCGCGTGGCAGGTCTCGGTCCGGTAGCAACGCCGGAGCCCGACCCTTCGCCGCAGGCGACCTGCTAGGCTGGCTGTGCGAGCCGCAGCAGCCGGCTGAGCTCAAACGTCAAGCGGCGCGTCGGTCGTTCGATGATCGAGTTTGCTCTGATTCTGTACAGCCTGCTTCTAGCGATTGTATTCGGGTTGCGCCCCTGGATGCAGTACCGTCGCACTGGCGACCACGGCTTCCGCGGCTTTTCTGGTCGGACGAGCCCGCTCGAACGCCTATCGGGACTCCTCTTCGTCATGTCGTTCACCGCTCTTCTCGGAGCCCCCATAGCGAGCATGCTGGGGATCGTCGCGCTCACCGCGCTCCCCGGCTGGCTCTCGGCGCTCGGGATCGCCCTTACGCTGACGGGGTTTTCTGTAGTCGTCGTCGCACAGTTTCAAATGGGTGCATCTTGGCGCGTTGGCGTCGACCGCTCCGAAGAGACGATGCTCATCCGAGACGGCCTGTTTGCATGGGTGCGCAATCCGGTCTTCTCGGGAATTGGCGTCTTCGGCGTCGGATTCTCGTTGCTCGTGCCAAACGCGCTTTCGGGCTCCGCCTTGCTTCTCGGCGCAGTGGGTTTCGAGATCCAGGCCCGCTGGGTGGAGGAGCCCTACCTGCTGCGTACGCACGGCGAAGTGTACGCCGCGTACGCTCGCCGTGTCGGGCGCTTCCTGCCGGGGCTCGGGCTTCTAGCACAAAGACGTGCCGTCTAACGAGGCGTTGCCGCTGAGCATCCAACGCGCGGGCGCTGCGGCGTAGTGAGATCCCGTGATCTGCTGGTGTCTGTACCGTTTCCCGGAGTCAGCAGCTGAACGGCTGGCCCGTCACGCGGCGGAAACCGGCGTGAAAAGCAGCATTCGCGACTATCATCTCCCGCTGGCAGAGGTCTTTCATATCGTCTGGACGGGTTATACGTGCGGAGCCTCTGCAATCTTCTTTCCAGTGCTCTCGCTCATCTCACTCGTCGCCATCATCGTGAGTGCCATTCGCGCAGACTCTTCAACCCTCCAGCTCTTCGCCACGCTTATCGCACCTCTACTGGCGCCAATCATCGCGGCTCTTCAAGCACTGATCATCGGTGGAATTGTGGCGCTTGGCTTGCACCTCTTGCGTCGCTTGGAAGCCCGCCGCGCAACAAGCCGTACCGGCTGACAGGGCGACGCGCGGGCGTTCCGGCGTAGCGGTGCCCCGTGGTATGCTGGTAGTCCTACTCTCGAGTTCGACCGGCAGCAGAACGGCCGATCCCTAGGGCAGCATTGGAGAGCGCTCATGATTCGCGGCAGTTGCCTCTGCGGCGCAGTTCTCTATGAAATCGCGGGCGGTGTTCGCAACATGACTCACTGCCATTGTTCGATGTGCAGAAAGGCACACGGGGCGGCCTTCGCGACCTACGCTGAGATCCGATCTCGTGATATTCGCTTCATTCAGGGGCAAGAACTCATCTCCCGCTACCAGTCGTCCGACAAGGCACAGCGGAGCTTCTGCAGCCGCTGCGGCTCGAATCTCCTGTTCGAGCCCAAAGAGAATCCGGACGAAGCCTGGGTCGCTGTCGGCGGATTCGACTCCGATACCAAGGAGCGGCCGAGCCTTCACATCTACGTTGACTCGAAGGCTTCGTGGTTCGAGATTACCGACGGATTGCCCCAGCTCCCGGACGACTCTTGAATCCATCGGCGGTTACGAGCCCTCTTCTCGAATCGAGGCCCCCGCGGCGCAGCGCCGCCTGACGAGTCGTTGCAGCCGGGCGGCCGGCCCGTGAGACAGCTGCACGCGGCTCAAGTGCTCGCAACCGCGTGTCGATCCTGAGCGAGCGCCTGATCCGTCTCCCATCGATCGCGCCTTCTTCCGAGATGCCGAGGGCGGTACGAGCGTCTTCTTTCCTTGGGGGCTCTCGCATCGCGGCTATCGGATCACCGGCCCAGGAGCGCGGAAGAAGGCGTCCCGCGCGGCCTCACTCCTGATCAGCTCGACGGTCGCGATTGGCACGTGGGCCGCCTACGCGTTGCTGCCACTCCTCGAATCCGAGGCGGGCGAGCCCACGAAAGGTCGCGCTGATCGGGGCCAGCGTATGCGGCCTCCGCAGCTTCCTGATCTGGCTGCAACCCCATGCGTGGCGGCTCGGCCTCCTCGGGATTGCCCTGGGGCTAGGCGCGCTGTTCTGGAGCTCTCTTCTCAAGCGCGCGGCGGCGGGTACCTCGGTGTAGCGGCTGCCCGACAAGGCGTTGCGGCCAACCGGTCAACGCGCGAGCTTTCCGGTGCAGCGAGAGTCCGTGGTATGCTGCCCCCTCTACCATCGAGCGAGGTCGGCAGCCGAGCAGCCGGCCCGTCAGGCGGCGTCATGAGTGTTTCGAGTTTCGTGTCGGTCCGGAGGATCGCGCAGCCACTGCTTGCCCTCGCGTGCGTCGCGATTGCCGCGGGCTGCGCGAGCTTTAACAGGGCGGACGAGCCTGGCTCCCTACCGGAGATACGGCCCGGTATTCTCGTCGGTTACCTGCCGATCGAAGCGGTCCCGAATAGCCTGGCGTTTCTCCCGCCTCCGCCTGCCCCGG
>DATCZB010000186.1:0-2427 GCA_036526155.1 Gammaproteobacteria bacterium | reverse complement strand
CGCGCGGCACCACGTGAAATTGCCACTCGAGTTCGCCTGTCAGGATGTTGTAGGCGTGAATGTCGGCCGGGAAGGCGTTATAGCTCGTGCCGCGGCCCGGCAGTGAATAGATGATGAGGTCTTCGAATACGCGCCCCGGGTTGCTGGTCTGCATGCCGGGAAGACTCTCGATGTCGTATTCGAGACCGATCCGGATATCGACCTTGCCATTGTCGCCGAACGAAGTGATCGGCTCGCCCGTCTGCGCGTCGATCGCCGACATCATGCCGCTGTTGAGGAATAGCAGCCGCCGGTCGGAACGATCCTCGCTCTCCCAGTAGTTGATGCCGCGCGACCCGACCTGACCCTGGATCGGCGAGCGCCAGATCTCCCCGCCGGTCGCCGCGTCGAGGGCGACGAAGGCGGGCGGCTCGGGACGTGGGAACTGCGCCAGGACGTACATGACGCCATCGACGACAATCGGGTTGAAGTTGGGCGCGTTACCTCCGTATTCGAAGCTCCACGCAACCTCGAGGTCGTCGACGTTGCCGCGATTGATCTGATCGAGCGACGAATACTGCGAGGAGTCCGAGCCGCCGAGGTACTGGTCCCAGGTCTCGAAATCAAAAGCGATTCGGCTGGCGCTCTCCTGCCCGGTAGCGGACATCGCTGCCAGCGTTCCAGCGGCAAGCGCTGCCAGACGGCAAGAAAGTTTCATGTCGGGTAACTTCATCGATTCCCCCAGCGTTTGTTAAGGTTTGAATGGTACTTGCGCGTTTATTGCCCGCACAACAGCTGCGGCAGCTCGGCGAAGCCGGCAATCCGCATGTCTTCCGGTTCCAGCGAGGCCTCGGCAGACGGCAGGTAGCCGTAACTTGCCAGCACGAAGCGGAACCCGGCCCGGCGGGCCGCCTCGCGGTCGTTGGCCGAGTCCCCGACCATGACGCACGCTGCGGGCGAGACCCCGAAGCGTGCAGCGGCCTGGTTCAGGGGTTCCGGGTCCGGCTTCATCGCCGGAAACGTGTCGCCGCCGAAAACAAAGTCGAATAACGTCCGCATTTCGGCTTGCTCGAGCAGCGTCTCGGCGAACGCTTCGGGCTTGTTGGTTACGCAGCCGACGACCATTCCGGCCGCTTTGAGCGCGGCCAGGGCGTCCGGCACGCCCGGGTAGACCTCGCTGTGAACGAACAGGTGCTCAGCGTAGGCATCCATGAACACAGCGAGCGCGCCGTTCAGCACCTCGTCCTCAGGCGGCGCCCCGAGGCCCGAGGTCAGGCCGCGCCGAACGAGTGTCCTGACCCCGTCGCCGATCCAGCGGCGAGTGTCCGCCAGGCTCGGCGGCGGAAGGCCGACCGAGCCGAGCGCAACACCCAGGCAATGCGACAGATCGGGCGCTGAATCGACGAGCGTGCCGTCGAGGTCCAGCGCCGCCAGCTGAATTGCGCTCAGAAAACGCGGACCGCGATTTCTGCCGGTGCCGCGAGCAGCGACTCGAGCTCGTCGTCGAGGCGTAGCAGCGTCAGCGACGCGCCGGCCATCTCGAGTGACGTGCAGTACTCGCCGATGTAGTTGCGGACGATCGTCAGGCCCGCCTCCTCACAGCGCTGGGCGGCCCGGCGATAGAGGATGTAAAGCTCGCTCGGAGGCGTGCCGCCGAGGCCGTTGATCATCAGTGCCACACGGTCGCCCGAGTTGAAGGGCAGGTCGCCGGCCACGGCATCGAACATCTCGTCGATGATCTCGTCGGCGCTCTTGAGCGTGTCGCGACGGCGGCCCGGCTCGCCATGAATGCCGACGCCGACCTCCATCTCGCCATCGCTGATCTCGAAGATCGGCGAGCCTTTGGCTGGCGGCGTGCAGGAGCTCAGCGCGACGCCCATCGAGCGCACCTGGCTGTTGACCTTGCCGGCGAGCTCCATGAGCTCGTCGAGGCTGGCGCCGTTCTCGGCGGCCGCGCCGCAGGCCTTGATCACGAAGAAATTGCCGGCGACACCGCGGCGGCCGACGGTGTGCGTCGAGTCCTGCACGGCGACGTCATCGTCGATAACGAAGGATTTGACGTTGATGCCCTCAGCCTCGGCCATCTCCACGGCCATGTCCCAGTTCATGCGATCGCCCTGATAGTTGTTGATCAGCACGAGCACGCCCCTGGGTGAATTCATCCGCTTGATGCACTCCAGGCAGCTGTCCATCGGCGGCGCGGCGAAGACGTTGCCGGGTGAAGCTGCGTCGAGCATGCCGGGACCGACCGCCATGACGTGGGCCGGCTCGTGGCCGCTGCCCGATCCCTGAATGACCGAGACCTTGTCGTCCGCGGGGCGATCCGATCGGTGAATGATGTTGTACTCGGGCACATAGGTCAGCAAATCGGGATTGGAAAGCTGCAGACCTTCGAGCATCTCGGGCACGAAGTTGTCCGCATTGTTCATGAATTTATTCATTGAGTTA
>DATCZB010000185.1:0-10058 GCA_036526155.1 Gammaproteobacteria bacterium | reverse complement strand
CTGATCATGGTGATGGCACTGCTGTTCCTGCCGATCTGGGGCGACGGTCAGGCGAATCTTCTGGTCGACGACATGGCGAAGTTCGGCATTCTGGTCAATATTTTTCTGGCCGTATTCAATATGGTCCCGATTCCGCCGCTCGACGGCGGGCGCGTCCTGGCGGGGCTCATGCCGCCATCGGTTGCCCGCATTCTTGATTCCATCGAGCCATTCGGGATACTGATCGTTGTCGGGCTGATTGCGCTGGATATCTACACTGAGCTCGAATTGCTTGTACCCTATATCCTGGTCCCCGTAGTGGAGCTCAGAGACGTGTTCTATGCCTTAGCCGATCACCTGGTTGCCACCGGGGGAGCCATCTGAATGTCGGACGAATCCAACACCGAATCGCGGCCCAGACTGCAGCTCATTCATGGTAAGCCGCCTCCCGTCGTGGACGAGGCCGGTGCCATCGCGCAATCGGAGATGCCGTTCGCCATCGTCGAGGGCGAGCCGGTAACGGAGCTGCCCAGGGATCTCTATATCCCGCCGCACGCGCTCGAGGTGTTTCTCGAGGCCTTCGAAGGGCCGCTGGATCTGCTGCTTTACCTCATACGGCGGCAGAACATCGACATACTCGATATCCCGATCGTCGAGATCACGCGGCAGTATGTGAAGTACATCGAGCTCATGAACGAGATGCAGTTCGAGCTGGCGGGCGAATACCTGCTGATGGCTGCGACGCTGGCTGAGATCAAGTCGAGAATGTTGCTCCCGCGCTCGCAGGAGCCGCACGAGGAAGAAGACGATCCGCGGGCCGACCTGGTGCGCCGCCTCATGGAGTACGAGCGCTTCAAGAAGGCCGCCAAGGATATCGACGAGCTCGAGCGTCTCGAGCGCGATAACGTCCTGGCTGGCGCCGATGCGAGCCACATGCCCGTCACGACCAAGCTACCGGATATCACGCTCAAGGAACTGCTCATGGTCTTCCAGCAAGCGCTCGAGCGTTCCGAGATGTTCTCCCACCACCACGTGCAGCGCGAGCCGCTGTCCGTGCGCGAGCGCATGTCGCAGGTGCTGGTTGCGCTGGAGGGCGAGCGCTACATGAATTTCGTCGAGCTTTTCGACCCCGCCGAAGGCCGGGTCGGCATTACTGTGACTTTTCTGGCGATTCTTGAATTGCTCAAAGAGTCGCTGATCGACGTCGTTCAGGCTGAGGCATTCGGGCCGATCCACGTGCGGGCGGCTCAGGCCGATGCCCCGCGCAAGGGCACTGCGGCGGATGAGTCGGCGGGCGAACCTGCCGAGCAAGGCTGACGTTAATGGACGAAAACGCGATCAAGCATATCCTCGAGGCAGCTTTGCTTGCGGCCAACGCATCAGTGAGCATGGACAAGCTCATCGAGCTCTTTTCTGCCCGAGGTGCGGATGTCGATCGCGCCGCGGTGAAGAGCGCGCTGCGCCTACTGGCGGAGGAATACGCGGACCGGGAAATCGAGCTCAAGGAGACGGCGAGCGGGTACCGGATTCAGGTCAAGAGTTCCTCCCGCGAGTGGTTGCAGCCGTTATTCGAGGAGCGCGCTCCGCGCTATACCCGGGCCCTGCTCGAAACGCTGGCACTGATCGCATATCGGCAGCCGATAACGCGCGCGGAGATCGAGGACGTCCGTGGGGTGGTGGTCAGCAGCAATATCGTCAGGACGCTGATCGAGCGAGGCTGGATCCGTGTCGTTGGCCATCGCGACGTGCCGGGCAAACCGTCCATGCTCGGAACCACGAAAGAATTCCTCGATTACTTCGGGCTCAAGAAGCTCGATGACCTTCCGCCGCTGGCAGAGCTCAGGGAAATGGGCCCGGATGCGGATCCGCAGTCGGATTTCGTCGATGAGCTTGCGGCCGTGATGGAGCAAGCGGGTGAAGTTCAAGCCGAGGAGTCCGAGGTGCCCCCGGAGTCCCCGCAGACCCCGGAGCCCCCGGAGCCCCAGGAGTCCCCGAAGCCCCAGGAGTCCCATGGGGCGGAGCCAGTGTCCCCGGACGACAGCGAGCCTGCTCCCAATGTCATCCCGATCCACCAGTCCGAGGCCTGAACCGAGAGGCGAGCGGGTTCAGAAAGTTCTCGCGGATTCGGGCCTCGCATCCCGCAGGGAGATCGACCGGCTGTTGCAGGCCGGGCGCGTCGTCGTGGATGGGAAAACGGCGGTGCCCGGGGACCGGCTGCTCGGGCATGAGAAGGTTCTCGTCGACGGTCGGCGCGTGCGCCTCCGGGCTGCGGCACCTGGCGGTCAGAGTGAGGTGCTGCTCTATCACAAGCCGGCTGGCGAAGTGACCTCGAGACGAGATCCCGAGGGACGGCCAACCGTGTTCGACAGTCTGCCGAAGCCGTCACGAGGACGCTGGATCGTCATCGGCCGGCTCGATATCAGCACCTCGGGTCTTCTGCTTTTCACAACGGACGGCGAGCTCGCTCATCGGCTCATGCATCCGAGTTACGAGGTCGAGCGCGAATATGCGGTGCGCATACGCGGGCAGCTCCGCGAGGAGCAGCTCGTGATGCTGTGCGAGGGCGTGGCTCTGGATGACGGCATGGCGCAGTTCGATGAGATCGAACCGATGCGCGGCGGTAAGGCAAACAACTGGTACCGTGTCGTGCTGCGCGAAGGTCGTAAACGGGAGGTGCGACGCATGTTCGAAGCCATCGGCGTTACGGTCAGTCGCCTGATTCGGGTGCGGTATGGGCCCGTGAATCTCGGCCGCATGTCCCGCGGCAAATCAAGGTTCCTGGAGAGCGGCGAGCACAAGGCGCTTTACAGCGCCGTGGGATTGTCCGGTCGCGCCAAGAGCACGTGATTCGCTGCGAGACGGTCTACGGGTCTCTGCTCGAGCGTCACGGTCCGCAAGATTGGTGGCCGGCCAGTGACGCGTTCGAGGTCATCGTCGGCGCACTGCTCGTGCAGCGGACGAGCTGGGCCTCAGTTGAAGATGCGATCGGACTGCTGCGCCAGCATGGGCTGCTGAGCCCTGACGAGCTGCACCGGGCACCGCTCGACCTCGTTGAGACATGCATCAGAAGCGTCGGCTTTCACCGAACCAAAGCCGCGAGGCTCAGGGCGCTGGCAGGATTCGTCAGGGACTTGGGCGGCGTCGCGGCATTTGCGCAGGTCGACACGCCCGCGCTGCGCCGCACGCTGCTCGGACTCGAGGGCGTGGGCCCGGAAACCGCCGATGCGATTCTGCTGTATGCATTCGATCGACCAGCCGTCGTCGTCGATGAGTACCTGCGCCGCCTGGTCAAGCGGTTAACTGCGGCGGCAACCGCGGATACGGATCTGCGGTGCTGGGTAAGCCGGGATCTGGCCGGCGACGTCGACCGCCTCAACGAGCTGCATGCGCTCGTGGTCGCGCATGGCCGGGAAACTTGCAGCCCGATCCCGCACTGCTCCGGATGCGTGTTGCTTACCGCTTGTCGAACGGGAATTGGTGGTGGTTCAGATGCCTAATTTGGCCAGTGCATCGGTGACTTCGCTCATGATTCGAGAGAAGGCCGGGTGGCTCGCCTCGAACCGGAGCGCGGCATCCTGAATGCTTGCCTGGGCTTGCTCATAATCGGGCGAATCCGTTTGCAGCAGTGACTCGATCGTTTCTGCTATCTCCGCCAGCTGCCGTCGTGTGTCGTCGTCCAGACTGCCGGGATTAGCAAGCTCGCTGCGGAGCTTCTCGAGGTTGGCTTTGAGCGCTTGTTCGGGCATCGGCAAATCGTAACACGGCAGCTGCCTGGCTCATGCCTGAGCGCGAATTCGCATGCCCGTCTGACCCTGGCTGGCTCGCCCCAGCAGCCACAGATACGGTGAGACGACATCCTCGGGGCTGCGCAGCGTGTCAGGGTCTTCGGCTGGATAAGCGCTGCGACGCATTTCCGTGCGCGTGCCGCCCGGGTCGATCAGATTGCAGCGCAGCACAGCGGCATCGTTCTCCTGCGCAATGATCTGCGCCAGGCCTTCGGTTCCGAATTTCGAAACCGAATACGCCCCCCAGAATGCACGCCCCTCGTTGCCAACTCCGCTCGTGGTAAAGACCAGCGAGGCGTCTTCCGAGGCTTTGAGCAGCGGCAAGAGGCAGCGAGTGAGAATAAATGACGCCGTCAGGTTGACGTGCAGCACGCGTTGCCACATGCCGATGTCGTAGTCATCGATCGGGCTGCGATCGCCGAGGATGCTCGCATTGTGCAGCAGCCCGTCGAGGCGGCCGTAGCGGCGTTCGATCTGTTCCGTCAGTTGCAGGTACTCGGGGCCCTGTGCCGTCTCGAGATCGAGTTGAGCGACCGCAGGCTCCGGCCCTTGTGTCTTGAGCTCCTCGTACAGTGCATCGAGTGCTTTGGCCTTGCGGCCGTGCAGGATGACAATGGCGCCGAGGCGCGTCAGCGCCGTCGCAACCGCCTTGCCTATACCGCGGTTGGCGCCCGTTACGAGTATCACGCGATCGCTGAAATCTGCCGCAGTGGGCTCGTAAGCCTCGGGGGCGATCAAGATTGCTGCTCCCTGGCCTGTTGCTCGGGGTCTGGCGGTTGTTGCTCGTCGGCCTGGTGCTGCGGCGCGCGCAGTGCGGTTTCGATGGCGGTCGTCGCAGGGATCTCGCGCTTCGGCTGGATGCCGAGCTCCGTGAAGCGACGTGCGCTCGGCAGGACCATTCGCTCCAGCGAGCCCACGCTGCGATTGTAGGCCTTGACCGCGGAATCGAGCTCCTTGCCGATGTCGGAGATGTGCCCGGTATAGGTCGACAGTCGCTCGTACAGCTCAATCGCGAGCTTGCGAATCTGCGCCGCATTCTCGGTCAGCGCGACCTGCTGCCAGCCGTAGGCAATCGCCTTCAGAAGCGCCACGAGACTGGTCGGCGTCGCCAGAATGATGTTTTGCCGCAAAGCCGTATCGAGCAGCTCGGGCTTTTCATTCAGCGCCGCCGACAGGAACTGGTCGCCCGGAATAAACAGGATCACGAACTCGGGACTGCGGTCGAACTGGCTCCAGTAGGCCTTGCTCGCGAGTTCGCGCACGCGCCCGGAGACGACGTTCGAGTGGCGGAGCAGGGCGTTCTTGCGGGCCGATTCATCGGTTGCCTCGGTCGCCTCGATGTAGGCATCGAGCGGCGTCTTGACGTCCACGACGAGCTGACGGCCTTCCGGCAGATTGACGATCATGTCGGGCCGGATCGCGCCGTCCTCGGTGGCCTGATGACTCTGCGTCAGGAAGTCGCAGTGTTTTTGCATGCCGGCAAGCTCGACCAGCCGTTGCAGCGTGATTTCGCCCCACTGACCACGCACCTCGGGGCGCCTGAGCGCGTTGACGAGGTTGCGCGTTTCGTCGCTCAGGGCCTTGTGGGCCAAGCCGACGGCTTCGAGCTGGCTCTTGATGTCGCCGTAAGACTCGCGGCGGGCCTTGTCGAGCTCATGCAGCTGCCTCTCGGTTCGCTGCATCGTCTCGCGAATCGGTCGCAGCAGGTTTTCGATCGCCTGCTCGCGGGCCGCCAGCTCACCCTTGGCCTTCTCCTGATGCGTCCCCAGGTTTTCCCGTGCCAGCTTGAGAAACGTCTCGCTATGGCTTTGAAATTGGGCCTGCGCGAGCTGATCGAAGGTTCTGCTGAGGCGCTCGGTCGCGAGGCTGAAGACCTGCTCCCGTTCCTCGTCGATCTCGGTTCGCTGGGCGAGCCTGGATTCGGCGACGACGAGCTTGTGCTTCAGTCGAATCGCGATCAGCGCCGCGATAACGGCTCCGAGCAACAGCCCGCCGGCAAAACCTGCGCCGAGCAGCCACGAGCCGCCGTTCTCGAGGAGAGCCATCAGGCGGCTTCGGTCATGGAAAGCAGCATGGATTCGATTTTACTCGGGTGATCCACCGTTGCATCGGCCAACCAGCTGGAGTGGTCCTCGCCAGGGCGGATGTAGCCGTAACTGGTCGAGACAGTCCGCATGCCGGCCCCCCGGCCTGCGAGGATGTCGCGCTCGGCGTCGCCGAGATAGATGCAGTCGGCGGGAGCTACCCCGAGCTCCCGGGCGGCGTGCCGCAGCGGTTCCGGATCGGGCTTGCGTGTCGGAAGCGTGTCGCCACTGACTACCGTGCCGGCGCTCGACAGTAACCCCAGGTGCTCGAGCAGCGGCTCAGTCAGTGCCGCCGGCTTGTTCGTGACCACGCCCCAGCTTGCATTCATCTGAGAGCAGATTGAAAGAATCGTTTCTAGTTCTATGAAAACCTTGGAAAAAGCATGACCGAGCACGGCGTACAAGTCGAGAAATTGCTGCCGGAGATCGGCATCGACAGGGGCATCCGGCGCCAGCCCGTAACCGAGCCGGATCAAGCCGATAGCGCCATGCGATACGACGTTGCGCGCGATCGCAAAAGGAACCGGCGGCCGTCCCTCTTCCGCCAGCATCTGGTTCAGCACGGCAACCAGATCCGGCGCCGTGTCCGCCAGCGTGCCGTCGAGGTCGAATAGCAGGGCGCGTTGGCTCAAGCGTCTTCCGGGCGCCTGGCGCAGGCGAAGTAATTCACGTCGACGTTGCCGTTCAGGGCATAGGTCTTGGTCAGCGGGTTGAAGTGCAGCCCCGTGAGGTCTGTCAGATCGAGCCCGGCGGCGCGGATCGCGGTCCCGAGCTCAGACGGCCGGATGAACTTGAGGTACTCATGCGTGCCGCGCGGCACGATGCCCAGCACGTATTCCGCGCCGACGATAGCGAGCGCGAAGCTCTTGAGGTTACGGTTGATTGTCGAAAAGACCGCGGCGCCGCCGGGGCGCACCAGTCGGGCACAGGCGGCGACGGTTGCTTCCGGCTGCGGCACGTGCTCGAGCAGCTCCAGACAGGCGACGAGGTCGAAAGGCTCGGGCTCAGCGGCCGCGACCGACTCCACGGAGCCGACCCGATAGTCGATTTCCAGGCTCTGATCGGCGGCGTGCCGGCGGGCGACATCGATGCTCTCGGCCGCAAGATCGATCGCCGTCACGCGCGCCCCCCGGCGCGCCAGGGCCTCGCTCAGGATGCCGCCGCCGCAACCGACATCGAGCACCCTCGCGCCGTCGAGCTCGACCAGCCCGGCAATGTAATCGGTTCGCAGCGGATTGATCGTATGGAGCGTGGCGAGAGGACCGGATTCATCCCACCAGCGCGCCGACAGACGGCCAAACTTTTCGACCTCGTCCGTGTCTGCGTTGCGCTCGTCGATGGCTTCCTGTGTCACCGGATTCCCCTCTCGGCCCCTTGCTCTCGGGAAGACGATTTCTGCCTTCTGCGACGGCGAGTATACGGCTTTGAGAGCGCGGGCTGTGCTAGAATTGTCCCGTGAATATTTGATCCTGAAGTTGACTATCGATCGCCTGGCAACAGGCCGTCGAAATCGCCCTGAAACCCTCAAAGACCCACCTCATTACAGCGCTCCCAGCCGGCCAGGTTCCAGCCTGCCGGCGGTCCGCTGACTGATCATTCGCGATGGTAGACGTAGCCAAGGAAATCTTCCCCGTCAATCTCGAAGACGAGATGCGTCGGTCCTATCTGGACTACGCCATGAGCGTCATCGTGGGTCGGGCCCTGCCGGACGTTCGCGACGGACTCAAGCCGGTTCATCGGCGCGTGCTCTACGCGATGCGCGAACTCGGCAACGAGTACAACAAGCCATACAAGAAGTCGGCCCGCGTCGTCGGTGACGTCATTGGTAAATACCACCCGCACGGCGACGTTGCCGTCTACGACACCATTGTCCGCATGGCCCAGGCCTTCTCGATGCGCTATTTGCTCGTTGATGGTCAGGGCAATTTCGGGTCTGTCGACGGCGATGCACCGGCCGCCATGCGCTACACCGAAGTTCGCATGGCGCGGATGGCGCAGGAGCTTTTGTCCGACATCGACAAGGAAACGGTCGATTTCGTTCCCAATTACGACGAGTCCGAAACCGAGCCCGCGGTCCTGCCGACGCGCGTGCCGAATCTGCTCGTCAACGGCTCGGCCGGCATCGCGGTCGGCATGGCCACGAATATTCCGCCGCACAACCTCGGCGAGGTCATAGACGCCTGCGTCGCCGTGCTCGACAACCCAGACGTCACGCTGCTCGAGCTGCTGGAAGTGTTGCCCGGGCCGGACTTTCCGACCGCCGGCATTATTCAGGGCGTCCAGGGCATTCAGAGCGCTTATGCCACCGGGCGCGGGCGCATCTACGTCAGGGCGCGGACCCATACCGAGGAGATCGATTCCCGGGGCCGTCAGGCCATCGTCATCACTGAGCTGCCGTACCAGGTCAACAAGGCGCGGCTCATCGAAAAAATCGCCGATCTGGTCCGGGAGAAGCGGATCGAGGGCATCACCGAGCTGCGCGACGAGTCGGACAAGGACGGCATGCGCGTCGTGATCGAGCTGCGCCGCGGCGAGATGGTGGAGGTCGTGCTCAATAACCTCTACAAGCAAACCCCGCTGCAAAGTGTCTTCGGCATCAACATGGTCGGCCTCGTCGATGGTCAACCGCGGCTGCTGCCACTCAAGGATCTGCTCGAGACGTTTCTGCGTCACCGGCGCGAAGTCATTACCCGTCGAACGTTGTTCGACCTGCGCAAGGCCAAGGAGCGGGCGCATGTCCTCGAGGGCCAGATGGTTGCCCTGGCCAACATCGACGAGATCATCGAGCTGATCAAACGCTCGCCGTCACCGGCGGAGGCCAGGGTCGCGCTCTGCGGGCGCGACTGGGAGCCGGGTCCGGTTGAGGCGCTGCTCGAGCGCGCCGGGCCGGATGCGACCCTGCCCGAAGGGCTGACCGAGGAATGCCGCATGACAGACGGCGGTTACCGCCTGTCCACGATTCAGGCGCAGGCGATCCTCGATCTGCGGCTGCACCGGCTAACGGGTCTCGAGCAAGATAAGATATCCATTGAATACAATAAGTTATTGGATAATATTAAAGGCTTTTTAGAGATACTGTCGGATCCCGGTCGGCTCGAATCCGTGATTCGCGAAGAGCTTGCCGAGGTCCGCGAGCAATACGCCGACGAGCGGCGGACGGAAATCGCCGAGGATGTGAACGATCTGACGATCGAGGACCTGATACCGGAGGCCTCGCTCGTGGTCACGCTGTCGCACGCCGGTTATGCGAAGGCGCAGCCCGTTGCCGATTACCAGGCGCAGCGGCGCGGCGGGCGCGGCCGGGCCGCGACCCGGACCCGTGATGAGGATTTCATCGATAAGCTCTTCGTGGCCGATTCGCACGACACGCTGCTGTGCTTTTCGTCGCACGGCAAGGTCTACTGGCTCAAGGTCTACCAGCTGCCCCAGGCCAGCTTCGGTTCCCGCGGTCGCCCGATCATCAATCTGCTGCCGCTGGCCGAAGACGAGCGGATCACAGCCGTGCTGCCGGTCAAGGAGTACGAGGACGATCGCTACGTCGTATTCGCCACGTCCAGGGGCACCGTCAAGCGCACGGCGCTGTCGGCGTTCTCGCGGCCACGCGCCAACGGCATCATAGCAATCGAGCTTCGCGGCGACGATGAGCTCGTCGGGGTCGGTATCTCGGGCGAGGAGTCAGACGTCATGCTCATCGGCGCCAGCGGCAAGGCGATCCGGTTTCCGCAATCGGACGTTCGGTCAATGGGCCGCACGGCAGCCGGCGTCCGCGGTCTGAAGCTTGCGGGGGGCGAAGATGCCGTGATCGCGCTCATCATCGTTGGCGAGGGCCCCGTTGTCATCGCAACGCAAAATGGTTACGGCAAGCTGACGAATGTCGACGAGTTCCCTCGTCAGGGACGCGGAGGTCAGGGCGTCATCGCAATCCAGACCACAGAAAGAAACGGTGCCGTGGTTGGTGCGCTGCAGGTGTCGCAGGACGATGAGCTGATGTTGATCAGCCAGGTCGGCACGCTTGTCAGAACCCCGGTTGCGGATGTTTCGGTGCTCGGGCGGAATACCCAGGGCGTCAGGCTGATCCGGCTCGACGAGGGCGATCGCCTGGTCGGCATCGAGCGGGTCGAAGGGCTCCAGGAAGACGGCGAAACAGCCGAAGAGTGACCATGACCTCGCGTTCATCTAATCGCGTTTTCAATTTCAGCGCGGGCCCCGC
>DATCZB010000184.1:0-5001 GCA_036526155.1 Gammaproteobacteria bacterium | reverse complement strand
ATCGAGCTTCCACGGATACGCCGCCTTCCATGACCCGGTCAGGACGATCGGGTCCTCCACTGTAATTTCGTAATCGAGTGACTCCGGACCCGTGCGCGTCAGGCGCTCGACGATTCGAAGCTCCGAGCTCGTCGGAAGCGGTTTCGAACCGGGCCCCACGATGATCATCGGCGACTCGGCGTTGAAGTTGGCCGTCTCGATCACGAGCGTGTCGCCTTCCCAGTGCCCCCTGGACTCGCCGAGCCACTGCGTGATTGCCGCATCGAGCGGCGGCCGGCCGTCGACCGGAATGATCCGGGTCTCATGCACGAGCTCGAGCCGGATAATCACGTAGCCGGGTGACTGCCGGATCTCGATGCCGCTGTTGTACATGAAGGTAAACATCGATGCCGGCAGCCCGCGCGTAATGCAACGGTCGAGCGCGTTGAAGTCGGCCAGGCTGTCGAAAGGAATGTCCGACCAGGTGCTGCGCATCAGAGCCGACCTGCGCTCCCCCTCGGGCGTCAGAGCCGGAATGCGGCCGTTGGCGGGCTCGACGATGAGCGAGGCCAGCCGGTTCGGCTCGCCCATCTCTGACCAGTGCCCCATGCCGATCTGGCCGCCGGCAATCTCGTCGTCATAGCGCGAGTTGAGCCCGGAAAGCCTGGCGACGCGCGCTGCATACTCCTCGTCGTTAAGGACACGCCGCTCGCCGAAGGATTCCGGCCGTTGCAGCGGCGTGCCATTGAGCCAGGTCATCGGCCACATGCCCTGCAGATCGGGATCACCCCAGGCCGTTCTGAATGTGGCGTCGTCCGAAATTTCTGGCGCGCTGTCCGGAACATCCGTTGCACTGCCCGGCTGACCGTTTCCGCACCCGCAAAACAGGATTGCACCGGCCCAGAACACCAACGTACGAACGCACTGCATACGATTCCCCCATGGTCGCTGCGGCGACCCGAAATGCTAGCACGCGCTGCGCGCGTTACGGCATGAGATCGTCCGTAGAACCCCGTTGCGACGAGGCCGGTTTGCCTGTTCTTGTCACGAGGATTCCCGAGGTGACATGATGGGTATCCGGATCGAAAGCACGGGACTGGCTGCCAGAGTCAGAGCTGAGCGGTAACCCACCATCGCGATGAAAAGTCGGCTGCGCATATTCATCAATATGGCCGCTTATGCGGCGCTGACCGCATGCCTGGTTGCACCGCCAGCCGGCGCGCAGGAGAGGACCGGGACCCACCTCGATAGCAGCGCGGCCCGCCCTGCCGTGCTGCATCTCAACCGGTCGAGCGAAATCGACGTGATCCGCGACCTGATTCAGGCCGGCGACTACGATGCAGCCACAGAGTTCGCGCGAACACATGTCGAGAATGTACGCGACCGGGCATCACTCGACGCGGAGCGGATATCGGAAACGATCCTATACGACGCACTCAATGCGCTTTGCATCGCATTGGCCGTCTCGGGCCAGACGGATGAGGCGCTGACGACATGCTCCGAGGCAATCGCCGGTGCTCCTAGACGATGGAGCGCCTGGAACAGTCGGGGCACGACGTATTTCGTGCGGGAGAATTACGAGGCCGCGTTCGATGACTTCGCGCGGGCCTTCGAGCTGGCACCCGAAGACCCGGACCTCGTCGACACCCTCGAGTGGAACATCAAGCTGGCTCGTGACCGGATTGCCGCCCTGCGCTAGCCGATTTGTTGCGTGAGCGCATCAAAAGCCTGCCCCTGTCAGCCGACGATGAACCGTTCCGTTGCCCATCCGCACTATCCACAATTGACAGAATCTTTCTCCCAAGGTTAACTTGACGCTCCTTAAGATAAGTTTAGATTTAGCGGGGGCTATTTTGCCGGATCGGCACGCCCGCTAATACGGTGCGATCGAGCGATAAAGCGTCAGCGCTTAACAACCTCAGGGGGTATTAAAGTTATGAGTTTCTCTTCCGAGAGCGGTCAACTCCGCTCCAGGCATAGGTCAGTGCGTTACAAGGCGCTAGCGTCCGCCGTCGCCGCCGCGTGCGCTGCAGCAGTTGCGGCGCCGAGCTTGGCGCAGGAATCTGCTGCGGGTCCTCAGGAAACCGTTCGCGTAACGGGCTCGTATATCGAACGCGCCGCCGACCGGCCAACACCCGTCGCCATTCTCGATCAGGTCGAGATTCAGGCCCAACAGCGCGTCTCGATCGCCGAGGTCGTGCGCGACATGCCACAGGTCACGAGCGCCAACACTACGGCAAACTGGGAAGCTGCAACCAACAGCATCAACCTTCGCGGACTTGGCTCTCGTTCCACACTGGTGCTCCTGAACGGCCAGCGCATGACGATCGACGCCAATGCGGGCTCCGCTGTCGACGTCAACAACCTGGCGCCGCAGATCATGGTAGAGCGCATGGAACTCCTGCTCGATGGCGCATCGGCCCTGTACGGCTCAGACGCTGTCGCGGGTGTCGCCAACTTCATCACGCGCGATCGGTTCGAGGGCTTCGAGTTCAACATGTCGAGCCAGTGGGCCGACACGCAGACAGACACGCCCGAGATCGTCGCGAGCGGCATCTTCGGTACCGGCGACGACGACTCGCATCTGGTCCTGGCCGTCGAACTGCAGCGGCGTGACGACAAGCTGCAGGAAGAGGATCGCTTCAGCAACGAGCGAATCGCCAACGGCCTGATTACCGCCCTCTGGAACCCGGGTTCGTACCTGGCGGCACCAGGAGCGGACGTGCCGGGCTGGCATGTCGATCCGCTCTGCAACAGCGCTGAAATTGGCGGAACGCCGGATCAGAACGAAATCTGGGATCCGGCAGGCTTCCGCAGCGGGCCGTTTTGCCGCGGCCTCTTAAGCCTCCAGCGGACGAACACGCCGGAGTTCTCGAACCTCCTGGCGATGGCTGTCTACACGCAGGATTTCGATTTCGGCGGTCTCGAGACCTTCCGCGTCGAAGCAGGCTTCGCGCGAGCCGACTCGCAGTCGAGCTTCGGCACCGGCGTGCCGCTGCTGGCCCTGCCCGCCGTTTCCGGTGCGGGACCGATCCTGCCGGCGTCTAACCCCGGCGTCTACGACGCCTGGTACCGCAGCGGCGGTGAGGGCTCGCCAGGCGGTGGAACGTTGGACACGGACTATACAAACGGCACGTTCCCTTACCAGGACTTTGGCCGCATCTTCAGCCGCCAGCTGAGCCCGCTCGATGGCGACGCCGCGTCGCTCGACTCGAGCACGGTGCAGAACACCTACCGGATCTCGGCCTCGCTCGAAGGCGTCTTCGGCGACAGCGACTCCTGGGACTGGCGCGTCAACGGCACGTTCTCGCAGAACGACCAGAAGAACAACCCGAACGACACGATCACGGACCGCTACATGCGCGCCGTGCAGGGTTTCGGCGGGCCGGCCTGTAAGTGGAACTTCGTGCAGGGCGCGCTCAACGATCCCAACGTGGCCCCGGGCGTCGGCAGCTGCCAATACTGGAACCCGTTCGCGAGCCGCCTGATTGCGGATCCGACGGACCTGTCGCCGATCAACCCGAACGATCCGAACTCGCCGACCCAGAACCAGCTCTACAACTCGCCGCAGCTGCTCGACTGGATGATGTTCGGTGGCCAGAACCTGAACGAGTCACGCTTCACGGCGTTCGAGGGCATCATCACCGGCGAGCTCTGGGAGATGGGCGGTGGCGCAACGGGCATCGCTCTCGGCGCCCAGTACCGCAAGCAGGAGCTCGAGATTGGCGTCGACCCGATCCAGAAGGACGGCGGCCTCGGCTTCAGCCCGCAGATCCTGCGCGACTGGCAGTCGAATCGCGACACCGACGCGGTCTTCGCCGAGCTCGTCATGTTCCCGAGCGAAACGTTCGAGATCGACCTGGCGGTTCGCTGGGAAGAGACGCTGGGCCTGAGCTCGACAGACCCGAAGGTATCCATGCTCTGGACGCCGACAGACAGCTTGTTCTTCCGGGCGACGGCGGGCTCATCGTTCCGCCTGGCTTCGGAGAACCAGCTCTTCGGCATCGGCCCGGGCTCGGTCGGCCGCGACACGATCGGTGGCGAGGTCACCCAGGCTGTCGGTATCGCCGTGGGTAACCCGGCAATCATTCCGGAGGAATCCGACAACTGGACGCTCGGCTTCACCTGGGACGTCACCGACAACCTGACGTTAGACCTGACGTACTGGGATTACGAGTTCACGAATCTTGTGACGTCGACCGACGCCGAGGACACGCTCCGGGCAGACCTGCTCGATGGCTATGTCAACTGGGACGTGGCAGCGGACGGGCCCTCACCGGGCGTAACGAGCGCCGCCTTCATTGCAGCCAACGCGGTGAGCCCGCATCCGCTGTTCCCGGGCCGGCCGAACGAGTTCTGCGATCCGACCGGTTCCGAGTACGTGCCGGGCGGCACGGGTCGCTGGGACGGCGTCAGCCCGCTCCCCACAGGCTGTGTCACCGGTTTCGATTTCGAGATCTTCCGCTCGAGCTGGATCAATCAGAACGTCGTCCTGACGAACGGTTACGACCTGACGATCGACTGGCGCAAGGACTTTTCCGGCGGCGGCATGTTTGGCGCGCGATTCATGGGCGCATTCACCGAAGAGTACGCAGGAATCAGCTCCGTGACGGGACAGGTCACGGACGTCGTCGGCACGACGGGTGACGGCGTTGCGGGTATCGGAACGAACCCGGACCTGAGGGCGAACACGATGTTTACCTACGCCAAGGGTGCGCACAACTTCCGGGCGACGCTGCGCTATACCGCGGGTTCGATCAATCTCGATCCGAACATCCTCGAGGCTGCCTTCGATGAGGGCCCGTACAACCAGTGGGATTTGGTATACGGATGGGATCTGCCTCTGGATAACCCGGCTACCTTGACGTTCTCGGTAATTAACGCCACGGATGAGGAGCCTCCGCTCGACCCGAACGGTCTGATTACCTATAACGCAGGCCTGTACGACGGTCGCGGACGGTTGTTCCGCTTACAGTGGGTCCAGGGCTTCTAAGCCGACCTGAAAGTCCTTGAAATTAACCC
>DATCZB010000183.1:0-2172 GCA_036526155.1 Gammaproteobacteria bacterium | reverse complement strand
CAGAAAACAACGGCTGCGAGCGCCGTGGCCGGACCGAGCCCGACACTCGGTGAGGTCTGCAACGTGCTGCCGGTGATGGTCTGTGGTGACCCGGTTGCCGGGCCTCCGTTCTGGGGCTATACCTCGGGCGATCTCGACGTGCTGAAGTCGAGCTCGCAGGGCGGGTCGCACGAGGTCGGCACGGGCAATTTCCAGCTGATTCGGCTCGGCGGCACTGGCGGCTCCGTGATTCGAGACAACATGGCCGGGAGCTATGACGCCTGCGCCTCGATCGGTGACGTCATCGAGACCGAGCCCGGCAACACGGTCGGTCCCGTCGTTCAGGGGCTCAACACGCGCTTCGGCCGATATCAGGGCCCCATGAATGGAATGCAGTCCACCTATCCGCCCGATGTGGTCACGCGGCAGCCGATTCCGCCGCTGACCTACGATCCTGATACGGATCAGATACTGCAGGGCGGACAGCCCGTCAATGAACCCAGCGCAATCTACTCGCATTCGAGTTATGAGAATAGTGTCGACGGCAGCAATTTCGACTATCAACCGGCACCGAACGGAATCGGCGCCTTCGATCGGCGCGTGACGGCAATCCCGATCGGGGATTGCTCGGTAACGACGAACGGCCAGGGCCAGGTGCCGCTGCTCGGGTTCGGTTGCTACTACATGTTGCAGGAAGCCGAAATGCAGGGCAGCGAGTCTTACGTCTTCGGTCAGTTCCTGGAAAAATGTAACGCCGCCGGCACGCCGGGGCCGTTGCCATCGTCTTTCCCTGGTCCCTACGTCATCCAGCTCTACCGCGACTACGGGAGCACCGACTCATGATCCGTGGGTGCCGCAAGCAACGACGCGAACGCGGCGTCGCGATGGTCGAGTTCATGATTGTCCTGCCGGTTGTTCTCTTCATCATGTTCGGTGTAACCGAGATCGGCCGCGTGCTGATCCGATACAACACCCTGACTAAAGCGCTGCAGGATGGCGCCCGTCATGCATCGGTCTACGGGCTCGCCGGCAGTACTCAGGTCGTCAACATTGATGCCGCTCTGAACAATGAGATCCGGAATCTCGTTGTTTACGGCAATACGGCGGGCACCGGGACACCGTTGCTCGACGGACTTATTCCCGGACAGGTCACGGTCACCGTCCCGCAGGCAGGCTGGATTCAGGTCGATGCGAGCTATCCGTATGTGCCTGCCATGGGAACGAGGATCCCGAGCTTCGGTCTCGGCGCGACGCCGACCATGGTGTTCAATCTGGACGCATCAGTCACGATGAGGGCGCTATGAGCACGAGATTTTCCGAGCGCGGTGTGACCACCGTCGAATTCGCAATCATCGGCGCAGTCGCGTTGCTGGTCCTCTTTGCGGTCATCGAGGTCAGCAGGGCGGTCTACGCGATGAATGCCATGGGCGAAGCAACGCGTCGGGCGGCGAGGTTCGCTGCAGTTTGCCCGATTAATGATCCGGCCATAACCGAGGTCGGTGCATTCAATGCGCCGGGAGGCGGAGCGGCGTCGCCGGTCCTGACCGGCTTCGGCGCGGGCAACATTCTGATCGAATATCTCGATGAGAGCGGTACGGCCCTTGGCGCGCCGGGCGGTGCTGATTTCCAGCAGATTCGCCTGGTCCGCGCCAGCATAGTCAATTACACACATCAGCTGCTGATTCCATTCGGCAACTGGATTATTCCCTCGCCAGATTTCGCGACGACGCTTCGTCGCGAGAGCCTGGGAATACCGCGTAATGGCGTTGTGACGCCTTGCTGAGACGCGGGGATCGAGGTAAGCATTAATGGCTAAGAGACGCACAATTCTTGTAGCAAGCCGCTCGCTCGAGGCGATGGTCGACATGGCGACAGAGCTTGCGTCGATCAGCACGCACAAGATCGAGCCACGCCACATTTCGAACGGCCATACCGATCCCCTTTATGGTCTGGATACGGTCCCCGACCTGGTCGTCATGTTGCTCACGGACTCCGGTCACGACGATCTCGAGGCGCTGGTCGCGGAGCAAAAACCGGGCGGTCCGCCGATGGTGGTGGTTGCCGAGCACGGCGACGCCAACACGATGCGTCTTGCGATGCGCGCCGGCGCCCGCGACTTTCTCCCGGGGCAGGTCAGCGCAGCAGAACTCAGCGAGACGATCGACCGCGTCGTTTCGCAATCGATCGACACTT
>DATCZB010000182.1:0-3812 GCA_036526155.1 Gammaproteobacteria bacterium | reverse complement strand
ACCTGACCCCGATACGATCGCGGCGACGCTCGAAGCGTCGGGATCGATCACCGAGCTCACCCTGAAGACTGGCGACCGGTTCGAGGTTTCGCGGGCAACTGGTAACGCAGCAGAAAGCGACCAGCCGGCCGTGCGGAGATTCACGCTCGACCTCGGCGGAATTGCCAAAGGCACGGCGGTCGATTCGATCGTTACGCGGCTCGAGGCGCTGGGCATCGCGCCGGCGCTGGTCAACGCGGGTGGCGACCTGCGCGTCATCGGGGCACCGCCGGACCGTGACTGGCGGATCGGAATCGCGGCGCCGCGCGCCGGAGGACTGCTCGGCACGATCGGCTTGCGCGATGGCGAGGCGGCTTTCACTTCCGGTGACTACGAGCGCTTCTTCGAGCACGAGGAAGATCGGTTTCACCACATTCTCGATCCCAGAACCGGCTTCCCCGTGACCCACACGCAGGCCGTGACCGTCATCGCCGAAACCGGGACCCTCGCCGATGCGGCGGCCACCGCGCTGTTCGTCGCCGGCCCGGACGCATGGCTGGCTGTCGCTGCCGAGCTCGGGGTCGTGGCCGTCCTCAGGGTCGATGCCTCGGGCACGATAGAAATGACGCCTTCGATGCGCCAACGGCTGCAGACTTCAGCTGAAGTCGGTTCGGATATAATCATCACAGCCGACTGATTACCCATCAGAATCAAACCAGCGACTTGGCCAGCGCCACGGAACAATTCGATCGCCTGAGCTCGATGCTCTTTTTCGCTGCGCTGGCGCACGGCGTCGTGATCCTTGGCGTGACTTTCGCGCCGTCGCCGCCCGCGGAACCGAACCAGATGCCCTCGCTGAATGTGACGTTGCTCGTCGAGACCGACACGCTCGATGCCGACGCCCGCGACGCGGAAATGCTTGCGTCACGCAGCCAGCAGGGTGGCGGCAACGACGACAGCCTCAGGGCAACCCGGACTCTGACGGCACAGCATCCAAGGAATCAGGACGGCGACCCGCTGGGGCCCGATGAAATCGATGCCGATGCGCTCGCAGCCGACACGCCCGTCGACCGGCTCGTCAGCCGAAGTCCGAGCTCGCGCCAGGTCGAAGCCGTGCCCGAAACGACCGATCAGCCGGGCCCGCAGCCGATGACGGCCGCGGCGCTGTTGAACCAGGCGGCGCCCGCGACCCTGGCGGCCGAGCTCGATCTCGAGGCCGCGAGCGCCTCGCGAGACGAAGCCGAGATCAATGCCCCGAGCACTCGCGAATCTGCCCTCGCTGCCTATATGGTCGGCTGGCGGCAGCGGGTCGAGCGGGTCGGCACGGCCAACTTTCCGCGCGAATTCCTGCGGGGAGCGGCGCCGACGGCCCGGCCAATCGTCGAAGTCACGATAGACGCCGCCGGGCGCCTCGAGGAAACCGTGTTGCGACGCTCGTCCGGCGACGCCAATCTCGACCGGGCCGTGCTCGAAATCCTCGAGCTCGCGGGGCCGTTCGCGCCACTCCCGGACGTGATCCTGGCCGATTATGACGTGCTGCGATTTGCCTACGAGTGGGATTTCTCGACGACCGGCCGCGCCACCTCGCAAGTACGGTAAGATGACGCCGCCCACTGGCGGGTTACAGATTAGCCGAGACCGATGAGCTCACTCGAAGGCCAGCTCCTGATCGCTATGCCGGGAATGGCCGACCCCAACTTCAACGAGACAGTCACCTATATCTGCAAGCACGATGCCGATGGTGCAATCGGCATCGTCGTCAATCGAGCGTCCGATGTGACGCTCGGCGAAATCTGCGAGCAATTGAGCCTCGAAGGCGAGCTCGGTGAGGCGGCAAGCCAGCTGATCATGAACGGCGGGCCGGTGCATACGGATCGTGGCTTTGTCCTGCACCAATCCGATCAAGTCTTCGATTCGACGTTCGACGCTGATGCCGAGGTCAAGGTGACGGTCTCCCAGGACATTCTGAAATCGATCGCGCGCGGGGACGGCCCTGAACCGGCGCTCGTGGCACTGGGGTACGCAGGCTGGGGCAGTGGTCAGCTGGAGTCCGAGATTGCGGCCAACGCCTGGCTCAGCGTCCCCGCCGCCCCGGCGATCCTGTTCGATACGCCGATCGACGAGCGCTGGCAAGCGGCTGCGGCACTGATCGGAATCGACATTCGACAGGTAACGAGCTACGCAGGGCATGCCTGAGGCCTGGCGCCTGCTGCTCGCATTCGACTTTGGCCTGAAGCGTATCGGCGTCGCAACTGCCAACGTGCACACGCGGACGGCCTCGCCACTGACGACTCTTTCCGCGGACGACGCGCCGCCCTGGCAGGATATCGACGCGCTGATCGCAGAGTGGCAACCGGACCTGATCGTCATCGGTGACCCGGGCCCCGACGCCAATCCAGGGCTGCGCAAGGCGCTCGACGCGTTCGTCGGGGCGCTCGACGAACGCTACTCGATTCCCGTCAGTTCTGTGGACGAGAGCTTCACTTCCTCGGCAGCCGAAGCCGAATTGCGCGCCGATCGACGCAAAGGCATTTACAATCAGCGCCTGCGGCGCGAACAAATCGATCAGCAAGCCGCCTGCCTGATCGCAGAACAATGGATGAATCAAGCGGTTGAGTGATATTGATCAAATCGATGCCCACGGTCACCTGCGGCATCTGTTATCTCTCGAGGGACTGAGCCGTAACCTCATCGAATCGATCCTCGAGCAGGCCCATCGCTACCTGACTCCGATCGGCCAGCAGCCGAAACGAGACACGATTCTCAGTGGCTGCACCGTGGTCAACCTGTTCTTCGAGCCCAGCACCCGGACCCGCGCCTCGTTCGAGCTGGCGGCCAAGCGCCTCAGCGCAGACGTCCTGAGCCTCGACGTCAACATGTCGTCGCGCGCCAAGGGCGAGAGCATCATCGATACCATCTATACGCTCGAGGCGATGCAGGCGGACATCTTTGTGGTGAGGGATGCGAGCACGGGAGTTCCGGCCAGCATCGCGCGCCAGGTGGCGCCGCACATCGCGGTCCTGAACGCCGGCGAGTCGGACGTATCACACCCGACTCAGGGCCTGCTCGACCTGATGACGATCCAGATCCACAAGGGTGATCCCAGGAATCTGACCGTTGCCATCGTCGGAGACATTCGGCATTCGCGAGTGGCGCGCTCGGCTTACGAGGCGCTGACGCAATTCGACGTCCGCGACCTGCGGCTGGTCGGTCCGCCCGAGCTGCTGCCGGACGACGACCTGTTCCCGAAAGCGGCCCGCGAGACAGATCTGGCGAGAGGGCTCGATGGCGCCGATGTCGTCATGGCGCTTCGGCTGCAGAAAGAACGCTTCGCGCAGATGTCGGAGATACCCGATCCCCAGGCGTACTTTCGCCGCTTCGGCCTGACCGAAGAGCGCCTCGCTGCGGCACGAACCGACGCAATCGTCATGCACCCGGGCCCGATGAATCGCGGGGTCGAGATCGACAATGCAACAGCCGACGGCGAGCGCTCCGTCATTCGCCAGCAGGTAACCTGCGGCACAGCCGTTCGAATGGCCGTCCTCGCGGAGGTCTCGAAACACATTCGGGAAGGCCAGTCGTGATGGGCAAAGTCGCGCTGCAGGCTTGGCCGCGACAATCAGCGTGCCGCAGGAGGACGGGCCAGTGACGAATCGGGAGACGATCTTTCTGAGCGAGAGCGAGGTTCTGGCGCAGTCACGCCACCCGGGAGACCAGCTCATCCTCAGGGTCCATGCGCCCGAGGCCGCGCGCGCTGCGAAACCTGGCAGCTTCGCCCACATCCGCTGCGACGAGTCCGTTCCGCTGCGCCGACCACTCTCGATCATGGCAAC
>DATCZB010000181.1:0-7096 GCA_036526155.1 Gammaproteobacteria bacterium | reverse complement strand
CCCGCAGCGCCCCGGCGAACCCAGCGCAGGCCGGACAGCTCGGGCCACGGGTCACCCCGGTCCCGCTCGAGATAGACGCGCGCGCCGTCGCTGAGGGCGGGAATGAGCGCCTCGATGACGGGCCCGACATCCGTCGCGTAGGGCGGATCGACGAACGCGACGTCGAAGCGATGCGCCTCGGTCCGCTCGAGGAATTCAGCGGCGTCTGCGCAGACGATCTCGGCGTTGGCCGACAGCTCAGCGCAAACCTCCTGCATGGCGGCCGCCGCCGCCGCATCGCGCTCGACGAGCCCGGCGCACCCGGCCCCGCGCGACAACGCCTCGAAACCGAGCACACCGGACCCGGCGTAGAGGTCGAGGCAGGTGGCTCGGGGCAACAGCGGACCGAGCCAGTTGAACACCGTCTCGCGCACGCGGTCCGGCGTCGGCCGGATTGGCAAGCCTGCCGGAATCGTGATTCGGCGGCGGCGCCAGGTGCCGCCGATAATGCGCACGAAGCCCGGCTTCGATCGGTTTCTGCGAGATCCTCCCATGCATGGCTCCGAACGCTGCCCTGCCGGCATCATAATCGCGCGCGTATAATCTCGCCGGCCCAAGATCCTGCCGTCCCGAAGCTGAGTTAACCGTGCCTACCGACGCCGCGCCCGAAGACAGGGGTTTTTTCTCACGGCTCAGGCAGCGCCTGAACCGTGGTGGGTCGTGGCTGGGATCCGGCCTCGCATCGGCCTTCGGGCGCGAGATCGACGAAGACGCGCTCGACGACCTGGAAGACGCTCTGCTGCTCGGAGACGTCGGCATCGAGGCAACCCAACAGCTCATCGAGGAGCTGCACAAACGGGCCCGTGGATCTGATTCCGCGAGCAAGTCCGTTGCCGAATTGCTCCGGGAATGCATCTGCGATTCGCTGGTGCCCCTGGCCCAGCCGCTGCGCATCGAGAAGCGCGACAAACCGACCGTGATTCTCGTCGTCGGCGTGAACGGCACCGGCAAGACAACGACGATCGGCAAGCTGGCTCACCGCTTCGCCGCGCAGGGATTATCCGTCCTGCTTGCCGCCGGCGACACGTTCCGCGCCGCAGCAGGCGAGCAGCTCGGCCGCTGGGCAGAGCGTTCCGGCGCGTCGATCGTCAGTCAGGATGAGGGCGCCGATCCGGCCGCCGTGATCCACGACGCGCTGACTGCAGCCACCAGCCGCGGGATCGACGTGGTCCTGGCCGACACGGCCGGCAGGCTGCATACGGCTGCCGGCCTCATGGACGAGCTCGACAAGATCTGCCGCGTGATCAAGCGCTTCGATGCCGACGCGCCACACGAAGTCCTGCTCGTGCTCGACGCGACCCAGGGTCAGAATGCCCTGGCTCAGGCAATCGAGTTCCAGCGCCGAGTCGGCGTCACCGGAATCGTGATCACCAAGCTCGACGGCAGCGCCAAAGGGGGAATCGTTCTGGCCATTGCCAAACGGCTTCAGCTGCCGATACGTTTCATCGCAATTGGCGAGGGAATCGAGGACTTCGACGTATTCAACGCTTCGGACTTTGCCGAGGCGCTGGTTGCAAGCAGAGAACAATGATTCGCTTCGAAAATGTTCAGAAGCGGTATCCCGGCGGCCGCGAAGCGCTCTCGGGCGTCAGCTTCTCGCTCGAACGCGGCGAAATGGCGTTTCTGACCGGGCCGTCGGGCGCGGGCAAGAGCACGCTGCTCAAGCTCATCGCGCTGATCGAGCGACCAACTCGCGGTACCGTCCTCGTCAACCAGCAGAATACGGCGCGAATTCGGCGCCGCCGGGTTCCGTACTTTCGTCAGCGCATCGGCGTCGTGTTTCAGGATCACAAGCTGCTTTACGATCGGCCCGTGTTCGACAACGTGGCGCTGCCGCTCGTTATTGCCGGGATGAAGCCGCGTGAGATCGGCCGCCGCGTTCGGGCTTCGCTCGACCAGGTCGGGCTGCTCGACCGTGAATCCCATCCGCCGATCACGCTGTCCACCGGGGAGCAGCAACGAGTTGGCATCGCCCGCGCGGTCGCGGCCCGGCCGGATGTCGTTATTGCCGACGAGCCGACGGGGAATCTGGACCCGGCGCTGTCGCTCGACATCATGAAATTGTTCGAGCGCTTCAACGAGGTCGGCGTGACACTGCTGCTTGCGACGCACGATCTCGAGCTCGTCGGGCATCTCGGTCATCGCCGAATCGAGCTCGAGGGCGGACGCCTGGCAAGGGACAGCGGGCAGTGATCGTCCGTTACTTCCGGCTGCACGCTCAGACGCTTGGCGCGGCACTCGGGCGCATCGGCAGCACGCCTGTCGGCGCCGCGCTGAACGTGCTCGTGATCGCGATTGCGCTGGCCCTGCCGGCCGGAATGCAGGTGCTGATCGAGAACGCGAACCGACTGAGCCCCGCTTTCGACGATGCCGCCGATTTCACGATTTATCTCAAACTCGACGTCGACGAGGAGCGTGGCCGAGCCCTGAGCGCCGAGATCGAAAGCAGGGCCGAGGTCGAGTCGACGCGCTTCGTCAGCAAGCTCGAGGGCCTGACCGAGCTCAGACAAAGCATGGGATTCGGCGGCGCGCTCGAGGGGCTCGAGGAAAACCCGTTGCCGCACGCCATACGGGTCCGGCCGGACGTGCGGGCGATCGACGCCATCGATACGCTCGCGAGTGACCTGGAGGGGCTTCCGGAAATCGACCTGGTTCAGCTCGATCGCGCCTGGGTCGAGCGCCTTCGAGCCATCCTGGCGCTCGGCGGCCGCGGTGTGGATCTCATCACCGTGCTGCTGGCCACTTCGGTGATCCTCGTCATCGGCAACACAATTCGCATGGAGATTCAGAATCGACGGACCGAGATCGAGGTTCTGAAGCTCGTCGGGGCCACCGACGGCTTCATCCGCCGTCCGTTCCTGTACACCGGGCTCTGCCTCGGCGGGACCGGGGCCGTCGCGGCCGCACTGATGATCGGAATCGGCCTGTTGCTGCTGGCAGGCCCCGTTCGCGACCTCGCGGCGCTGTATGCGACTGATTTTCGCCTGTCGGGGCCCAGTTTCGGGGCCCTCGGGACCCTCATTGGAGGAGGCGCCCTGCTCGGGTGGATCGGGGCCTGGATAGCGGCCGCGAGGCACCTGAGAGCAATCGAGCCGGCCTGAACGGGGAACCCGGCGCCGAATTAGCACTCTAACCATCCGAGTGCTAAAATCTGAGTCCATTACAGGGAGTCCCGAGATGACAACAGCCTTGGCTCTGCGTGATCAGGTGCTGTCCGGACCGCTAGGAAGCGTCGATCACTACATCCAGCAGGTCAATGCCTTGCCGGTGCTAAGTGCCGACGAGGAACAGGCACTTGCAACCCGTCTGCGCGAAAATGACGATCTCGACGCCGCGCGAACGCTCGTGCTCGGCAATCTGCGCTTCGTGGTGCATATCGCGCGCGGCTACACCGGCTACGGTCTGCCGCTCGGGGACCTGATTCAGGAAGGCAACATTGGCCTCATGAAGGCCGTTCGCCGTTTCGACCCGACAGTGGGCGTTCGCCTGGTTTCGTTCGCGGTTCACTGGATCCGTGCCGAGATTCATGAATACGTTCTCAGGAACTGGCGCCTGGTCAAGGTTGCAACGACCAAGGCCCAGCGCAAGCTGTTCTTCAACCTGCGCAAGTCCAAGGAGCGCCTTGGCTGGCTGAGCTCCGAGGAAACCAGGGCCATCGCGGACGACCTCGGCGTTACGCCGAAAGACGTGACGGAGATGGAGGGCCGCCTTTCCGGCTACGACGTCTCTTACGACCCTGCACCGGCAGAGGACGACGATTACTCACCGAGCAATTATTTGCCGAGTCCCGAGCAGGATCCTGCCGAGCTAATCGAGCAGATGGACTTCGCCGATGCAAGCCATGCAAGCCTGAGGCTCGCGCTCGACGGGCTCGACAAGCGCTCCCGGCGCATCGTCGAGAGCCGATGGCTGACGGAAAAGAAGGCCACTCTGCACGAGCTCGCCGCTGAATACGACATCTCGGCAGAGCGGATTCGCCAGATCGAAGCGGCCGCGATCTCGAAGCTGCGCTCCGCAATGGCGGCCTGATTCTGGTCTCAGCTAAAGGTCAGCGGCACTAGCGTCAGCTCGACCCGGCGGTTTGCCTGTCTGCCGGAATCCGTCGAGTTGTCGGCAATCGGACGCGTTTCGCCCATTCCGACTTCGATGATCCGGTCGCCGAGGACGTTGCGCGTTCTGAGATACGTCGCGACCGAGCCCGCCCGGCGCTCGGAGAGCTGCTGGTTGTACTCGTCGCTGCCCGTGCTGTCCGTATGGCCTGCGACCTCAATGACCGTCTGCTCGAACTCGTTGACGACAAGGCTGACGGAATCGAGCACTTCGAAGAAGCCGGCGTTCAGGTCGGCGCTGTCGGTCGCAAACGTGATGTTGCCCGGCATGTTGAGGGTTATGTTGTCCCCGACGCGGGTCACGCTGACACCGGTACGCTCGAGCTCGGCCCTGAGCCGGTCTTCCTGACGATCCATGTAGGCGCCGACACCGGCTCCGGCCAAAGCGCCGATCCCTGCACCGACGATCGCGCGCTTCTTGCGCTCCATCGAGCTGTCGCCCGTGATAAGGCCCGCCACGGCGCCAGCGGCTGCACCAAGCAGCGCGTTGCGCTGCGTTCTTGCTGTCTGCTCCTCGCGCGTATACGGATCCAGCGTCGTGCAGGCCGAAGCCCCCAACGCCAGCGCGAGAATGCCAATTCCTTTGACTTTCATTCCGCGAAACCTCCCTCTCGAACAGCCCGGCTCCAGGATCGGCAGTATCATGCCAGCGGTAACCTGAACGGAACGTGACGCAGATCGGAATCGAAGTCAGTGCGCCCGGCAACGACCCTCGACGAGTGGACCGACAGGTATGCGGAGCTCCGGGCCGGCAGGCCCGGCAGCCCCGGCGCCTGGCTCGGTATACCGCTGACCATAATTGGTCTGATCGGCGTGCTCTGGTCGCTGCCCGTTGCCTCGCCTCTGGCTGAGGCTTCGCCGGCGATCAACTATGCAACACTGTTTCTGATGGCCACGTTCGTTTACTACTGCATCCTGTCCATTGGCCTCGCCTTCGGCGCATTCCTGTTCCTGTTGCTCGCGAGTCTGCCGAGTCTCTGGCTCACGATGGCCGAAGTTCCTCTGGCCCCGATCGCCGTGCCCGTATTCTGCGCGGCTTTCATCTGGCAGCTGGTCGATACGCACAAGGCGACCGGCCGTCTGCTCGTGATACTTAATCTCCAGTACCTGATGATCGGCCCGATATGGCTGCTCAGGGCTGCCTACCGCAAGCTCGGGCTCGACTACTGAACGGCTTCTCATGAGCACGAACGCTGCAAGAACGGTCGCGGTCGTCGAAGACGAGACCGCCATTCGTGAAAACTATGCCGACGCGCTCCGTCGGCTGGGTTATCGAGTCCGCGCCTTCGCGGGCCGCCGTGAAGCCATGGCGGCGTTTGCTGATCAGCTGCCCGATCTCGTCATCATCGACATCAACTTGGGCCACGAGGTCGAGGGCGGGTTCGATCTGTGTCGTGAGCTTCGCGCCCGCTCGGCAAGCCTGCCAATAATCTTCCTGACCGCGCGGGACTCCGAGCTCGACGCGGTCTCCGGACTGCGACTCGGCGCCGACGACTATCTGACCAAGAACATCAGTCTCGACCATTTGATGGCGCGTGTTGCCGCACTGTTTCGACGCGTGGATGCGCTCGAGGCAGCACCGGCGCAGGAGGAGACTCTGGAGCGCGGGGACCTGATGCTGGACGCGGCTCGGCTCATGGCCCGGTGGAAAGGAGAGTCCGTGCCGCTGACCGTCACCGAATTCTGGGTCGTGCATTCACTCGCCGAGCACCCCGGTCACGTTCGCAATCGCGATCAGCTCATGGCTGCCGCGAGCACCGTGCTCGACGACAGCTCGGTGACCTCGCAGATCAAGCGCATCCGCGCCAAGTTCACCGCACTCGATCCTGACTTCGCTGAAATAGAAACCGTCTACGGCATGGGTTATCGCTGGGTCGCCTCGACATCCGCGAATTAGCCCGACAATACCGGAATCACCTAAGCGTCGAGCCGACTGGCCGAGCGGATCCGCTTCAGGTTTACGTATTCGCGCCAGAGAATAATGCCGCCGGCAATGATGACCAGAGGCGCGCCGATCCACGTCGTTACGCGCGGCACCTCGCCAAATACGTAATAACCAATGGCGATCGCGAACAGCATCGTCGCATAGTCGAGCGGCGCGACGAGCGACGCTTCGGCGTAACGGTAGCAGTAGGTCATCGTAAGCTGGCCCAGCACGCCAAAGGCGCCTGTCAGGCCGAGCAGAATCCACTGTTCCCGCGTCGGCATGGGCCATGGTGCGATGATCGCTGTCATCAGCGCAATGCTCGAGGAAGTCACGAAGAAGTAGAACGTGATTGTGAGCGCGTGCTCGTGCCCGCTCATGCGCCGCAGGAACATGAGCGCGAACGCGGCCAGGACCGCGGCGACGACCGCGATGCCGACACCCAGCGTGCTGCCCTGCCCGTCAACGAGGCTCGGACCAACGATGATGAGCACGCCGACGAAACCGACAATCAGCGCAGTCCAGCGATAGGCGTGGATCTGCTCACGCAGAAACACCATTGCAAGAATGGTGAGAAATAACGGAATCGTGAACGTGATGGCCGTCATTTGCGCCAGCGGAATCAGCGTCAGCGATATGAACCAGCAGAACATGCTCACCGTGCCGGCCAGCGAACGAGCCGCATGGGCGCGCCAGTTTCCTGTCTTGAGCACCGCCAGCCCTTCGGTCCGCCAGGCAAAGACGGCGATCACGACGAGCGCGATCGCACCTCGAAAAAACACGACCTGGCCTGCCGGGACAGCGCCGCCCAGGTATTTGACGCAGGCGGCCATCGCGGCCAGACAGAAGACGGAGATGAGCTTCAGCCCTGCGCCGAGCAAGGCTCCGTGAGATGGGTCGCGGCTGAAGGACACGGCCGGCATCATAGCCGACGCAGGTTCCTGCCGGCGGGCCAGCGGCCCGTCACACTCGCACCAAATTGGTGCGAGTGTGACGGGCGCTCAGGTTTCCGCTCAGATTGACT
>DATCZB010000180.1:0-2942 GCA_036526155.1 Gammaproteobacteria bacterium | reverse complement strand
GACCGAAGGAATCACGAGCTCGACGACGGGTCTGGCCGACATGCCGGATGCCACCGCATCCTTGAAGGCACGATCGAGGTAGCGTAGCGATGGCGTGATCAGGATTCCGGCGCCGTGGTGTCTCGCTGCGGTCGTTCCCGGCAGGCAGCGAAAGTCCGGCAGCTCGCTGAGCGCCAGGTTCATGCGAAAGCTGGCCGACTCGCTGCGCCAGCCTTCGATCCGCTGGCGAAATTTCCGCGGCAGCGTCGCGCCCTGCAGCAAATCTAGAAACAGCAACTTCGGGTGAACTGCACCTGCGACCGTGCGGCCCGCCAGTGTGCGCGCGCTCGTCACGACCTCGAACCCGTCCGCCGCCGGCACGATCTGCTCCACGGCCTCTCCGGTCCGAATCTCGACCCCTCTCTGCACCGCGGCCCTGGCCAGGGCATCGGAGATCGCACCCATTCCGCCGAGCGCATGCCCCCATGCCCCGCGCCGACCATCGACCTCGCCGAACGCATGATGCAGCAGCAAATACGCGGACCCGCGCGTGTACGGGCTCGCAAAATGTCCGACGATCGAGTCGAAGCCCAGCGCCCCCTTGAGCAGATCGCCCTCGAACAACGCATCGAGCCAGTGGCCGGCGCTGCGGCGAAACAGCTCGAGCGTGCTGCGAACGGCTCGCGGCCCGAGCGCCAGAGACCGGCTCGCAAGCACGAGCGCCCGGCGCAGCTCAGCGAAACCCTGCAGCGGAGCGACGGGCGCCTGCGCCAGCAGCGGCCGTACCAGGCGGATGACGCGCTCGAGCTCGTCGGCGAATCGGGCGTAGGCATCGGCGTCGCGGCGACTCAATCCGGCAATTGCCGCATGCAGCTCGGCACGACTGCCCGGCAACTCGAGGCCGGGGCCTTCCAGAGCGGGAACAAAATTATCCAGCGGCCGCGGCACGATTCTCAGGCCCTCGGCCGCGAGACCGAGGTCGCGGATGATCGCGGGCTCGAGCAGGCTGACCGTATAGCTCGCGGCCGAGTTCCTGAATCCCGGATGGAATTCCTCGGTAATCGCGGCACCACCGACTCGCTCCTGGCGCTCGACGACCGCGACCCTGAGGCCGGCGTCGGCCGCATAGGCCGCGCAGACCAGCCCATTGTGGCCGCCACCGACGACGATCAGATCGAATTGCATCCTGTGTACAATTGAGCGCCCTCGAACCAGCCACGAATGACAATGAGCATACGCGAAGATTTCGTTGCCACCGTCGGCAATACGCCCCTGATCAAGCTCCGCAAAGCGTCCGAAGCGACCGGCTGCACGATTCTGGGCAAGGCCGAGTTCCTGAATCCCGGCGGTTCAGTCAAGGACCGGGCAGCCAAGTACATCGTGCTGGACGGGGAAAAGCGTGGCCTGATCGAACCGGGCGGCCTGATCGTCGAGGGCACCGCCGGCAACACAGGAATAGGGCTCGCGCTCGTCGGCAATTCGCGCGGCTATCGCACGCTCATTCTGATGCCGAATACCCAGTCGCAGGAGAAACAGGACGCGCTCAAGCTCTGCGGAGCCGAGCTCCGGACTGTCCCTGCCGTGCCGTATCGAGACCCGAACAACTATGTGCACATTGCAGAAAGAACCGCCGAAGAGCTCAGACCCGATGAGCCGCACGGCGTTCTGTATGCAAACCAGTGGGACAACCTGGCGAACCGGGAAGCGCACATCGACGGCACGGGACCTGAAATCTGGGAGCAAACCAACGGCCAGGTCGACGGCTTCATCTGCGCGGTCGGCACGGGCGGCACGCTGTCAGGCGTTGGCGCCTACCTCAAGCAGAAGAACCCCGAGGTCGTCATCGCCGCAGCCGACCCGCTCGGCGCGGCGATCTACAGCTGGGTCAAGACCGGCGAGCTCAAATCGACCGGCGGCTCGATAACCGAGGGAATCGGTCAGGGCCGCGTGACCGGCAACCTGGCGGAGGCGAACATCGACGACGCCTACCAGATTCCCGACACCGAAATGCTCCCCATCGTCTACGACCTGTTGCAGCACGAAGGTCTGCTCATGGGTGGCTCTACCGGCATCAATGTCGCCGGCGCCATTCGGCTCGCGAAGGACCTCGGGCCCGGCAAGACGATCGTGACCATCCTTTGCGACTCCGGTCAGCGTTACCAATCCAAGATCTTCAACCCCGAGTTTCTCAGCGCTAAGGGCTTACCGCTGCCGCCCTGGCTCGTTTAGTAATGGAGAAATGGGGTCTGGAAAAATGGGGTCAGACCCCTTTTTCCTTTTTTTGAAAAAGGGGTCTGACCCCATTTTTCACAGCAGCGCAGCGGCGCGTGCGGTCGCACGCTCGCAATCGGGGGCCTGTCGGGCCCGCTTGAGCGCACCAAGGCCTCCCGGCTGCTCACCGTTACGCTGCTCCCGAGCCATCTCGTTCAGGCCTCGGCATTCGGTCAGCAGGGCCAGCTCGGCCTCCTCGAGCAGCACGAAACGCTCGGTCTCGGGGGACTCACGGTCCAGCGCCAGGGCCAGCTCGGCCACCACTTCGTTCTGGCGACGAAACACCTCTTCGACATAAGCCGCAAACGTATCGGATCGCACCGGCATGCGCTGACCCTCGAAACCGGTCACCGCGCAGCCCGTCAGCCCGGGCAAAACGAGTATTGGCCATAGGATCGTTCGCACCCGTCGAATTGTAAGCGGAACGGTTGGCAATGAGCCGGATATGCGATAATCCGCCGCCGCAGCGCATCGAAGAAGAACCGAATGTCCGCTTCCTTTCCCCATGCCGTCCATAATCAGCCTCGCCTGGACGATGCGATCGATCGCGCGGTGGGCTGGATCGATGCGACGCAGGACCCGGCGGGTTTCTGGGTCGGCATGCTCGAGTCCAATCAGTGCATGGAGGCCGAGTGGCTGCTCGCGATGCATTTCCTCGGCTACGAGCATCCACGCAAGAAGGACATCGTCGC